>JAUIFC010000179.1 GCA_030429455.1 Bacteroidia bacterium
AGACACCTCGCTCAGGGTTTGGTTGAAAGGCCTTGCCGATGGCGGCCACATAAACAATATTATGGTTGTTAGGGTGAATGCGTACCGCGCCAATTTGACCAACGTCTTTTAAGCCAACAAAACTCCAATTGTCTCCTCCATCTATGGACTTATACACACCACGTCCCTCGATGACATTACTTCTTAAGCCATCACTTCCCGTGCCCACATAAACGATATTAGGGTCATTTTGTGCAACTTCAATAGCACCAATCGATGGGGTTGAAAAAAAGCCATCTGAAACATTTTTCCAATTAATTCCGTAATCATCAGTTTTCCAAACTCCACCACCTGTGGCTCCAAGATAAAAAGTCGATGCCGCCGTTCGAACTCCAGCAACAGCCGTAACTCTTCCTCCACGATATGGCCCTAACTCTCTATATTTTAAAGCTTCGAAGTCTTGAGCTGTCATAAGAATAGAAATGAATAGCGTCAGGTAAAGCAGGGAATATCGTTTCATATGCATGGAGTTTTTGTTGCTGTAATGTTACGAAAATATCATTCAACAGGGTGGTTTGTTCAATTTTTATTAATAAATGTGAGTACAAATTCTATTTTGGATGTATCTGAAAATATATTTCAAAAAAGGAAAATTGTTTTTTAATTGAAGGAAACATTTTAAAATCATAATTTTACCAACGCTTAACAACTAAAATTATGACTAAATATATTTTCCAAATTCTCTTTATCGCACTATGTGTAAGTGGCTGTATAACAACAGAATCTTCTGATGAAAAAGGTGTTGTCTTAAAGAACAAAAGCTCTGGTGAATTACAAAATTTGAATAAAGGCATTGTAAAACCTCAGAATTACGAAGATAAAGTTGGAGATACTTTGAAAATCTTGTCATGGAATGTCGAACATTTTATCGATGAGCATGACAATCCCTATACAAATAATAAAAGAGAGGATAGCGGTGATAAAATGGAGGGCAGAGTTGCTCTTTTGGCGGAAGCGCTAAGAAAAGCAGACGCAGATATTGTGGTTCTTCAGGAGTTTGAACATGTTCAGTTTTTAAAACAAATCGCAGATGATTTGCTTTCTGATATGGGGTATCAATTCTTCTCGGACCATGAAAGTCCCAATTGGTACATGAATGTTGTGGTAATGAGTCGAGTGCCCTTGGGTATTAATTACGGCTATGGCGCGGTAACGACGCCTTTGACCTATATTGACAAAGATACAGGCGAGGAGAAGTATGAAACACAAAACAGATTGAATACGCGCTTATGGTCTATAGATGTTTTGGTAAATGACAACTATTCATTTCTTCTGACGGGAGTGCATTTAAAAGCGGGAAGAGGTTCTAGAAATAGCGCAACACGTATGGGACAAATCACCTTTTTAAAAGGACAGTTTGAACGTTTTTTAAATGAAAATCCAAACAAGAATATTCTTGTGGTTGGCGACTTTAACGCAACTCCAGATAGTGAAGAAATGCAGTTCATGCGGAATGGAAATTCCAAGGCTAAATTCGTGGACAATTTGTCTGATGATGTTTTTAGTCATCCAGCGGACGCGCCTAAATGGAGAATAGACCATATTTTACCTAACCAAAATATGCAAGCCGAATTGGTAAAAAACTCACTAGAAGTCAAATATTTTTTTGACAAAGAAACCCAAAATAAGTTAGCAGATCATCTTCCGTTAGTGGCCAAATTTTTGACGGCAGACATGTGAATTAGCCATTTTAATTAAGCACAAATTCTTCTTTTGCCCAAATTGGATGGAATTGAATTATGTTCAGTGGTGTTTTCATGATGAATTTTTTGTGAAAATTATTACTTTACCTAATAATACGCATCATAAAATCCCATGTTACGGTGATGCAATTTTTACAACTGACTATCATCACGAATTTTAAGATTTTATGGTCTTCTTGTATTTTCTAAATTAGCAGTAATCATTTGTTCACACGATTTTGATTACTTTTGTAGAGTTTAAGTTTTAATATCCTGAGTTGTATGAAAAATGTATATTTCGATAGTGCTGCGACGTCTCAAATGCGAAAAGAAGTCATTGAGGCTATGGCAGAAAGTATGAATTCGTGTTATGGTAACCCTTCATCCACTCATGCTTTTGGTAGAAGCGCAAAGTCCAAAATCGAAACGTGCAGAAAAGACATAGCCGCCCGTTTAAATGTTACGCCAGGTGAAATAATTTTTACTTCAGGTGGTACAGAAGCGGACAATATGGTGCTAAAATGTGCGGTGACAGATTTAGGGATTCAACGCATCATTACCTCCAGAATAGAACATCACGCTGTACTTTATACCGCTCAGTTGTTAGAAAAGCAAAATGGAATTGTCGTTGAGTATGTCAATCTTGGCGAGCATGGCCAAATAGATTTAGAACATTTAGAAGACCTTTTAAAGGACGATACCCATAAAACGATTGTCAGTTTGATGCATGTGAATAATGAAATTGGCAACATGTTAGATATCCATAAAGTTGCGGAAATGTGCCATGCAAATGGCGCTTTATTTCATTCGGACATGGTGCAATCCATTGGGCATTTTGACATTTGTCTTCAGGATTGTCCAGTGGATTTTCTGGCCGTAAGTGCGCATAAATTTCATGGACCGAAAGGCGTTGGTTTTGCTTACATAAAAAAACAACACAAACTTGCCTCGCTTATTCAAGGCGGTGAGCAAGAGCGCGGTCATAGAGCTGGAACAGAAAATGTTGCGGGTATTGTTGGTCTTCATAAAGCTTTTAATCTAGCATATGAGCATCTGGAAGAAGAAAGTAATTACGTACGAGGTTTAAAGTCCTATTTCATCACTCAACTTAAAGAACATGTTGAAGGACTTGTATTTAATGGCTTGTCTGCAGATTTAGACAAAAGCACCTATACCGTTATAAACATTAGCCTGCCGATTTCCGAAACGGCTAAAGGGATGCTTCTTTTTCAACTGGATTTAAAAGGAATTGCTTGTTCTCAAGGCAGTGCTTGTCAAAGCGGAAGCCAACAAGGCTCTTTTGTGTTGAATGCCATTTATGGCGATGAAAAAATGAAAGTCCCTTCTCTAAGATTTTCTTTATCGCATTATAACACCAAAGAAGAAATCGACTATGTGGTCGATGTTTTAAAAGCTTTTGTTGAAGATCAAAAAGTAGCAGTCTAATACCTGATTGGCAGTCGATACATTCAGTTATAGACGATAGTTTAACTCCTGTAAATCCTGATTGTTTCAGTGAGTTATAGGATAGTTGCTTTTTTTGGAAAAACGCGGTGTTTTCTTGTGTCTTCTTTAGTGAGAAGTTTAAAATCTTCGGTTTTTTCTAAAGCTTCCATTGGTTTTAATAGATGTTCAGGTAAAGAGGTTAATTGCCTTGTTTTCATGTCTATCCACGAACCCATCATTTCGCATCTTGCGCAATTTTCACCTTTTCCGTTAAAAAAATCGTGTTCAAAACTAAAAAACATGCCATCTTCAGAAATACCTTTCAGCTTTAGGTCTACAATGACAACATCTTCAGCTAAAAATTCTTTGAAATAGTAAATGTGTTCGTAAAAAACAATAGGCCCAATGGCATATTTCAGCAATGTTTTTTGTGAAAAACCACATTCGACTAAAAAGCCCATTCTGGTGTGGCTCATCATATTTTGATAAGCAGAATTTGCCAAATGACGGTTAGCGTCTAAATCGCTCCAACGGATTTCAAATGTTTTTTTATAACTCATAGATTTGTAATGTTTAGGTATAAAATGACTAAGGCCATAAGCATGGAAAGTAGCAAAACACCTCTGGCTTTATAGATTTTGTCTTTTTTTAGATACACAAAAAAGGGAATAAAATTTAATATCGCACCGATAGCAATCAAAGCGCCGAGGAACTCATCATGATACGCAAGTTCGATGGCGTCGAACAAATCGTAATCTGTTGCAATGCCGACATAAAGGTAAATGCCACTAAAATTGGATAATACGCCAATAAAAAAGCCTTCCAGGATATCTTTTTTAAGATTCAATGTGCAAGGATTTTAAGGCGTCCATATGTTTGTAAGCGGTCATGTCAAACTGAATGGGTACAACAGAGACATAGCCATGTGCCAAAGCCCATTCGTCGGTATCTTCACCACTGTCTTCATTTACAAATTCGCCTGTTAACCAATAGTAATCTCTGCCCAGTGGATTTTGTCTTTTAAAATAGGTTTCTTGCCAATGTGCTTTAGCTTGACGACATATTTTAATGCCTTTAATTTCTGTAGCTTTTAGCTTTGGGATATTCACATTTAGCACCATGCCTTTTGGGGTAGCATTGTTAAGCAACATGCTGATGATTTGCTTTATAAATTCTGTTGTAGGTTCAAAATCGGCATCCATGGCATAGTCCAAAAGAGAAAACCCAACCGCAGGAATACCTTCGGTGCCTGCTTCGACGGCTGCACTCATCGTTCCAGAATAAATCACATTGATAGAGGAATTCGACCCGTGGTTTATACCGCTTAAACAAAGGTCTGGTTTGCGATGCAGCACTTGTTGTGTGGCAAGTTTTACACAATCGACGGGTGTGCCTGAACAACTGAATTCCTTGTGACTGTTATCGGCTACCTTTATCGGGTCGCAGTATAAATTTTGAGAAATTGTAATCGCATGCCCCATTCCACTTTGAGGACTGTCCGGTGCAACCACTACAACATCGCCAAATTCTTTAGCAATTTTAATAAGGTGTCTTATCCCTGGCGCAGTAACGCCATCATCATTGGTCACTAATATGAGTGGTTTTTCAGTATTCATGTTCAATTTAAATTTTTGCGAAATTAAACCTATTTTCAATCAAAACATGACAAAAGACGGCATTTCGTTAGGCTAATATTCTTAATTTTGAATTAAAATTTATCAATTAAATAATTCTTATTTTTAACAACTAAATATCAAAATTGAACATAATGAAAAGTATCGATGACATTAATTTTAAAGGAAAAAAGGCCATAGTTAGAGTAGATTTTAACGTGCCGCTAAATAAAGATTTCGAAGTTACCGACAGAAGTCGAATTGAAGGTGCCAAACCTACAATTTATAAAATATTAGAGGATGGCGGATCGGCTATATTGATGTCTCACCTCGGCAGACCTAAAGGATTTGACGATACATTTTCTTTAAACCATATTGTAAGCACTGTTTCCGAAGTTATTGGTGTAAGAGTCAAATTTGTAAACAATTGCATTGGCGAAGAGGTAAGAGAAGCGGCTAAAAATCTTCAAGATGGAGAATTGCTACTGCTTGAAAACTTAAGATTTCATCCTGAAGAAAAAGCTGGAGATGAAGACTTTGCGAAGCAATTGGCAGATTTGGCAGATGTGTATGTCAACGATGCTTTTGGAACGGCGCACAGAGCTCATGCCTCGACAACAATTGCTGCAAAATTTGCTAAAGAAAAAGCAATGGGGTACTTGTTGAAAAAAGAAATTGACAGTTTAGACAAAGTCTTGAATTCCACAGACAAGCCTGTAACGGCGATTATTGGTGGTGCAAAAGTATCGAGTAAAATTACGGTGATCGAAAATGTACTAGACCGCATTGACCATCTTATCATTGGAGGTGGAATGGCTTTTACATTTATCAAAGCCCAAGGTGGCCAAATTGGAGACTCTCTAGTCGAAGAAGATAAGCAAGATGTGGCCTTACAAATTCTTGCTGCTGCAAAGGCTAAAAATGTTGAGGTTCATTTGCCTGTAGATAGCAAAGTGACTCAAAAGTTTGAAAATGATGCAGAAACAAAATTTTCTCCAATCCATGAGATTGAAGACGGTTGGATGGGATTAGATGCCGGGCCAAAGTCACAACAGATTTTTGCCGATGTCATCAATCAATCCAAGATCATTTTATGGAACGGTCCTTTAGGTGTTTTTGAAATGTCCAATTTTGCTGAAGGCACCATAGCCGCAGGAAATGCGATTGCCGACGCGACAGCAAACGGTGCGTTTTCGCTTGTTGGTGGTGGCGACAGTGTAGCTGCTGTCAAACAATATGGTTTTCAAGATAAAGTGAGTTATGTGTCTACTGGCGGTGGCGCGATGCTTGAAATGCTAGAAGGCAAGACACTTCCAGGCGTGGCTGCTTTGGATTAACCTCCCTTAACATTACATCCGACTAATGCATTTTGGAGGTAAACAATCAGCCAAAAAAATGCATTAGTAAGGGTTTATGACTAAATATAACACCTTTTATTTTTGGAGTTCTGGTCACTAGGGTTGACTTATTTTATAACATATTTGGTTGAAGTTGAAATAATGTCAATAGTTATAAAGGTTCTCTGTAATGGTGAGTCAATGGTTGAATTGGAAAATTTAAAAAAAGTGGTGTGTTTATAACGATATATACTAGTTAGCCAACATTTGAGCATTGAAAACGAAAAATCCAAAAATTGCAAAAATTTTCACCGACTGTGCTAAAAAAGCTCAATTGAGCACAAATACTTGTATGCATCCAAATTGTAATGAGAAAGCGATTAAATCTCATATAATGCAGAAAAATGGAATATTATCATCTATTTCAGATGACCAACATCTTTGGGAATTATCTGTGGACCATTTTAAACAAGAATATATTGGTTTTCAAAGAAGAGGCATAAATAGAATTTACACTTTCACAGGATTCTGTAATAACCACGATACTTCATTGTTCAGCAAAATTGAGACTGAAGGAGCAATTGACTTTGACGATTATGAATCCTGTTTATTATTCGCTTTAAGAACAGCATATAATGAGATTTGGACTAAAGAAGTCGTAATTAAATTACAAGAATGTATTATAAAAGATTCCGGTGTCGAAATTGATATTGCTATGCTTCAAGAATCAATACGGCAGAATAAATTAGGCTTGGCGGATATGGAATTTTATACATCTTCAATGTGGAATGATTTAGATAATTGTACACAATCTTTTGTTTTTGAGTATAGAGAAATGGAACAACAAGAAATTTGTCTTAATTCTATCTACACATACGATACTTCGAAAGAGATAATGGACTATCAGCACAAATATGGGAAAGATATGGAACGAACATCTGAAATTTTCGTTTCTTACTTTCCTTATGCAAATAAATCCATTTTACTTATGGGCTATCATAAAGATGATTCAATTAAAGTTAAGTCATTTGTAAATCTATTCTTCAAAGAAAATATAAAGAAAACTTATAGAAGATTATCAAGTCTTATTGCATTTAACTGTGAGACCTGGGTTTGTTCTAATACTTTTTACAAAGAAAAGCTCGAAGGACTTGACTCTGAATTTTTTAAGTCAACGCAATTTTCTGGGAGGAATGGGAATGAAAGAAAGACATTTGGTGTGAACTTTTTCAAGCCTAACTTTAAAAAAGAATTTAAAAACTTTATAAAGAAAAACGTTGGCTAAAATCAGTAGCTGATGCACAACCCTTAAATTTCAAAAACAAAGACTGATTTTAAGCTCTTACTAGGGCTTTTTTCATGT
>JAUIFC010000180.1 GCA_030429455.1 Bacteroidia bacterium
GTTTAGGATACAAACATAACGATACCTATAGTATAGAATTTCGGTACAAATCGCAGCGAGAACTATTATCAGATTATGCCTCTTGGAATGGAGATTTCAATTCTCTATCTCTAATTTTTGGATATACCTTATTCTAATAACAGCAGGTTTATTAAACACAAAAGGCTATCAATGAGTTTTGATAGCCTTTCGTGTCTCTATTAAGTATTAGATAAATTATTCTTCGCCTAAAAGCGCAAAAAACTTATCAAGATTTGGCATAATAACAATTTGTGTTCTTCTGTTTTTAGCCATATTTTCTTTGCTGTTATTTGGTACAATAGGATCGAAACTTGAGCGTGCAGCCAATATAAGCTGTTCTGATGGCACTTTAAATTTATCTTGTAATCTTCTCACAATAGCAGCACTACGTCTAGAACTTAAATCCCAATTATCGATAATATAGCTTTCTTTTTTAATAGTCCTATCGTCAGTATGCCCTTCAACCATAATTTCAAGAGCTGGTTCGGATTTGGCTATATCAGCTATTTTTTGCAAAATATCGTCTGCACTATTGCCTACACTAAAACTGCTATCTTTAAAAAGCAAGTTGTCATCAATATTAATCTTGACATAAGTTTCGCCAATCGAAAGCTTTAAATCATCCGTATCAGAACCAAGGTTTTTTGAAATATTATAAGCGATAGCTATATTAAGTGAATCTTTAAGAGTAGTTGCACCGGACAAAGAGGACTGAGGCACCTTTGCTAGCGTTTTTCTCATCACTTCTTTGTTTCGTTCCGAAAGCACAATTTCACCATCATTGACAAGCATGCCTTTTTTATCATCGTTCAATGCGGCAATTTTATTTTTGTAGCGCGCAGCTCTTAAATCTATTTCGTTAAGCTTTGCTTCGAGTTTCTCGTTTTCAATTTTCGATTGCTGAAGTTCACTTTTGGCATTTTCAAAATTTGTTTCCATTTCAACAAATTTCTTTTTAGAGACACAACTTGACATGAACAGCAGAATGACAATAACACTGATGATTTTTTTTAAATGCATTTTTTTAATTTTAAATGAATTGAAGTATTGAATGTGCGATGTACTGATAATAAATAGTACCAATTTAATGTTATACACAAAAAAACCAACTCAATAAATTGAATTGGCCTGTTTTATGTAAAATATGATTGTAAAGCTTAAAACTGTTGCTTGTCTTTTAAAGACTGAACGTATTGCGCTTTTTTAATTTGTTGTCTTCTTAAAACAGAAGGCTTTTTAAATTCTTTCTTATTTCTCAAGGTTTGTAATACTTGAGTATCTCTAAATTTACGCTTTAAACGCTTTAAAGCTCTGTCAATTTTTTCGCCGTCTTTTACTTTAATTATTAACATAAATTGTCGTCATTTTTTAAGAGTTGCAAATATAAAATTATTTTCATTAATAAAAAGACTTTACTTCAAATTAATTTTATTTTAAGTGCTTAAGCCTAAACACTTCATTAGAAATTAGTTAATATTCACTTTTACTTTGAAAAATCAACTAACAATTGTTAGTTTTGAACTATAATTCAGACAATGGCAAAATTTCATCCATTAAAAATTCAATCTTTAAAAAAGGAAACAGACGAATGTACTGTCATAACTTTTGAGGTCCCACAACACTTGAAAGACAGTTTTAGCTTTACATCTGGACAACACCTTACGCTGAAACATAAAATAAATGGAAATGAAGTCCGACGTTCTTATTCTTTGTGCAGCAGCCCTGAAGAGGACAAATGGCAAGTGGCAGTGAAACAAATACCAGAGGGTGTTTTTTCGACTTATGCCAATACATCTTTGGAGGAAAATGACATTTTGGAAGTTATGCCTCCTAGTGGATTATTTGGTGTAAAACCAGACAAATCAGTGGCTAAAAATTATGTGTTTTTTGCAGCGGGTAGCGGCATTACTCCAATTATTTCGATGATAAAATCTCATTTGCAATTGGAACCAAATTCGACCTGTCAATTGTTTTATTTGAATAAAAATTCGAAATCCATTATCTTTAAAGAGCAGTTAGAGCAGATTAGGAATAAATACTTCGGCAGATTAGAAATTTTCTATTTTTTGACAAGAGAACAGAGAGATATTGAATTATTCAACGGTAGATTTACACCAGAAAAAATTGATATCATATCAAAAACGCTGCTTAATGTAGAAAATGTTGACGAGTGTTTTATTTGTGGGCCAGAGGAAATGATTTTTATGATAAGTGCACAGCTTGAAAAACATGGCCTTGCAAAAGAACATATTCATTTTGAATTGTTTTACACAGGCGCTTCCGAAACAAATAAATCAACACCGACTTTAAAAGACACTAAAAGAGACAACCTAGTAGCAATTACTATTTTAGATGGAGGAAAAGAATTTCATTTTGACATGGATGAAAAATTTGACAATGTTCTCGACGCAGCTTTAGACGCTGGTATAGACCTTCCTTTTGCGTGCAAAGGTGGTGTTTGCAGTACTTGCAAATGCAAACTGATTTCTGGAAATATTGATATGAAAATCAATTATTCTCTTGAAAAAGAAGAACTTGAACAAAATTTTGTGTTGAGCTGTCAAGCAAAACCGACAACCGACGAGGTTGTATTAGACTTTGATGTATAAACCTATAGTGAGTTAAGATAATGAGCGAAAAAGAAATAAAAAGTTTAGAAGATATTTTTGATGCAAAAATTGCAAACGACGAAAAAATTGAACCAAGAGACTGGATGCCCGAAAAGTACCGTCAGACTCATATTCGACAAATTTCTCAGCATGCGCATTCAGAAATTGTAGGCATGCTACCAGAAGGCAATTGGATCACAAGAGCGCCGTCATTAAGAAGAAAAGTAGCACTTCTTGCTAAAGTTCAGGACGAAGCTGGTCATGGATTATACTTATATTCCGCATGTGAGACCTTAGGTATTTCTCGAGAAGAATTATATGACCAATTGCATACTGGAAAGGCAAAATATTCCAGTATTTTTAATTATCCAACCTTAACATGGGCAGATATGGGCGCCATCGGATGGCTTGTTGATGGTGCAGCCATCATCAATCAAGTGCCGCTATGCAACACCTCATTTGGGCCATACGCCAGAGCGATGGTTAGGGTTTGTAAAGAGGAGAGTTTTCATCAAAGACAAGGTTATGAAATCATGCTGACCTTATGCAATGGAACTCAAGAACAAAAAGACATGGCACAAGATGCACTTAACCGCTGGTGGTGGCCATCCTTAATGATGTTTGGTCCTACAGACGACAAGTCCACGCATACAGCTCAATCCATGAAGTGGAAATTAAAACGAAAAACAAACGACGAATTAAGACAACAATTTGTAGATCAAACCGTACCACAAGCTGACTTATTAGGGCTTACTGTTCCAGATAAAGATTTAAAATACAACAATGACACTGGACATTATGAATTTGGCGAAATCAATTGGGATGAATTTTGGCAAGTGGTCAAAGGTTATGGCAAGTGTAACAAAGAACGCATAAACGCCAGAAAAAATGCATGGAACAATGGCGAATGGGTAAGAAATGCGGCTATGGCTTATGCCGAAAAAGAAGCTGAACGAAAAGCGAAACAAGCAGTATAGAAAGTATTTTAGACGTTAGACGTTAGACTTTAGAAATTAGATATTAGACATTAGATGTTAGATGTTAGACTTTAGACTTTAGAAGTAAAAGTCTTTTAAAGTTATGTCATATTGAGTGCTGTTGAAGTAAAATAAAAAAGTAAATTAAATGTTTGTGATTTATGAAGCTCATAACCACATAAACTGATCAACTTATAACCTCGTGAAAATGAAAAAAAACTGGCCCCTTTGGGAAGTATTTGTAAGAAGCAAAAACGGATTAGAACATAGACATTTTGGAAGCCTCCACGCTCCAGATGCAGAAATAGCGATTAATAATGCCAGAGATGTTTACACCAGACGCAAAGAAGGTGTTAGCATTTGGGTCGTCGAATCCAAACATATCACAGCTTCCAACCCAGATGATAATTCCGAATTATTTGACCCAGCAGAAGATAAGGCTTACAGGCATCCGACATTTTATACACTTCCTGACGAAGTTAAACATATGTAGAAAAAATGGTATGAAAAGCATAACAGAAATCGAAAAAATCTTAAGCCTTGAAAAGCCTTTTTTAAAGGAAAGGTTTTCAGTAGAAAGCCTAGGCTATTTCGGCTCTTACGTCAGGAATGAGCAACATGCCAAATCTGATTTGGATTTGCTTGTAACATTTGAAAAACCACTAGGATGGGAATTTTTTGATTTAAAAGATTATTTAAAAAATAAACTTGAAATGGAGATTGATTTAGTCACAGAAAAAGGATTGAAACATCAAATTAAAAGTCAAATTCTTAGAACAGTTAAGTATATCTCCTAAAATGAGGGATTTTATTTTTTATTTGGAAGACATGTTTCAATCCATCAAAAGAATTGAAAAATATACCAAAAACCTTTCGTATAACGATTTCGCCCAAAACCAAATAGTAATTGATGACGTGGTTAGAAATTTTGAAATTATTGGTGAAGCAAGTCATAAAATACCAAATGAAATAACGGAAAAATATCCAAATATGCCATGGCAGAAGATGTATGCTTTGCGAAATTTAATTGCTCATGAATATTTTGGAATTGATGAAGAAATAATCTGGCAGATTATAACAAAAGATTTACCATCAAACAAACTATATTAATACACATTTTGAAAAAAGAAAAATCAAATGAAAACTAGCAATTTAACTCACTATATTTATGGGATAGCCGATAATGCCCTGATTTTAGGACAACGTCTTGGAGAACTCTGCGGACATGGCCCAAATCTAGAAACAGATATTGCACTTACCAATATGGCACTTGATTTATTGGGACAAACAAGATCTTATTACCAATATATTGCGAAATTATCTACAGATAATTTGACCGAAGATGATGTGGCTTTTTTAAGAAAAGAAAACGAATATCGAAATGTATTGTTGGTCGAACAACCTAATACAGATTTTGCATACGTTATCACAAGGCAGTATTTTTTTGATGTATTCCACTTTCTGTTACTAGAACAACTGCAAAAGTCAACAGATGTCAACCTGATGGCGATTGCCAAAAAAAGCATCAAAGAAGTGGGCTACCATAAACGATTTTCTGGCGATTGGTTGATAAGATTAGGAGACGGTACGGAAGTTAGCCATCAAAAAGCCCAACAAGCTATAGACGATTTATGGATGTACACCAACGAGTTATTCGATTTATCTACTCAAGATAAAACCGTCATAGATGCGGGCTACGGAGCTAATAGTAAAGATTTAAAGGAGAAGTATTACGCAGAATTAACTCAAACCTTAACTAAAGCGACATTGCAAATACCAGAAAATAAATATTTTCAAGACGGTGGCAAGAACGGTGTACATACCGAGCATATGGGATATATTCTGGCAGATATGCAATACATGCAACGCACCTATCCAAA
This sequence comes from Bacteroidia bacterium, assembly GCA_030429455.1. Taxonomy (GTDB): domain Bacteria; phylum Bacteroidota; class Bacteroidia; order Flavobacteriales; family Flavobacteriaceae; genus Psychroflexus. Next base: position 5,488 of record JAUIFC010000180.1, read on the forward strand.
CATGAAATGGTAAGTCCATGGAACATCAGGTTGACATACATCCCAAACTATATCCTATTTTAAAGGCAATTCCTGATCCAGAAATTCCTGTTCTTTCAATTATCGACCTAGGTGTTGTGCGAGGCGCTAAATTGGATGGCAAACATGCATTTATCGAAATTACCCCGACTTACTCCGGCTGTCCAGCTATGGACATGATTGGCGATGAAATAAAAACTGCACTTACCAAACACAATTATATTCCCGATGTCGATTTGATTTTATATCCAGCTTGGACAACAGATTGGATGACAGATGAAGGTAAAACTGCGCTAAGGAAATATGGTATTGCACCACCAACAGATGCCATAACCGACAAAAAAGCACTTCTTGGTGAAGAGCGTGTGATAGAATGTCCACATTGTGGTTCGACTAATACAAAATTGGTAAGTCAATTTGCTTCCACAGCTTGCAAAGCCATGTTTAAATGTGATGACTGCTTGGAGACTTTTGACTATTTCAAGTGTTTGATTTAGTCTCAAGGTAAAATTAGCTTTAGTACCTTTGCAGAATAAATTGATTCTATGAAAAGAGTAGTTGTAGGAATGAGTGGTGGCGTGGATTCCAGTGTAGCGGCTTATTTATGCAAACAACAGGGATACGAAGTGATTGGTCTTTTTATGAAAAACTGGCATGACGACTCCGTAACCATAAGCGATGAATGCCCATGGTTGGATGATAGTAACGATGCGATGGTCGTTGCTGATAAATTGGGGATTCCGTTTCAAACTGTAGACTTGAGTGAAGAATACAAGTCGCGCATCGTGGATTACATGTTTAAAGAGTATGAAAATGGACGTACACCAAATCCTGACGTACTCTGTAATCGTGAGATAAAGTTTGATGTGTTTTTAAAAATTGCTGAAGGCCTCGGCGCAGATTATGTCGCAACTGGACACTATTGCAGAAAAGACAGCATTCAAAAAGATGACAAAGAGATACATCGACTGATAGCTGGAAAAGACAACAACAAGGATCAGTCTTACTTTTTATGTCAAATTAATCAGAAACAGCTCTCTAAAATTCTATTCCCCATCGGTCATTTAGAAAAAACTGAAGTCAGACAAATTGCCAAACAACAACAATTAATCACCGCAGAAAAAAAAGATTCCCAAGGTTTATGCTTTATAGGAAAAGTAAAATTACCTGAGTTTCTTCAACAACAATTAAAACCAAAAGAAGGAAAAGTTATTGAAATTCCTTCGACTAGCTTTCGATATAACAATTTAGAATCTGAAAGTATTGAAGCTTTAAGTCAAAAAATAGTTTACGATGCCAAAGACGGAAAAGTCATAGGAAATCATCAAGGTGCGCATTACTATACCAAAGGACAACGCAAAGGTTTAAATATTGGTGGCACACCAGAACCACTTTTCGTCATTGATACCGATGTAAAAGAAAATATCATCTATGTGGGTCAAGGCAAAAAACACCCCGGTTTATATCGAAAAGGTTTAAAAATCAAGAATCATGAAGTCCATTGGATTAGAGAAGATTTAAGATTAAAACCAGGAGTATCTTCAAGTTACCTCGCACGAATAAGATATAGGCAACCTTTAGAACATGTGACGCTTTATCAAAAAGAAAACGACCTTTTTGCAATTTTTGACAATCCTCAAATGGCAATTGCCGAAGGACAATTTATGGCTTGGTACAATAATGATGAGTTGATTGGGTCTGGCGTAATCAGCTGATATTAAATAGTAGATATTAGAAGTTAAAAGTTAAACGCTTTGTCTGCGGCAGGCAGGTTGGAAGTTAGAAGTTAGAAGCTTTGCCTACGGAAGGCAGGTTAGAAGTTAGAAAGTTCTAAAATTAATCGAATAATATCTAGGCTGAGGTTCTCAAAGCCTATCTACTTAGAAAAGAGTTGACCCAGTGAGTTTAGAAAATAATCAAGATTTAGACAACGATG
>JAUIFC010000008.1 GCA_030429455.1 Bacteroidia bacterium
CCCAAAAGGAATTTTTTACAAACTTTTAGCTGAATCGACCAGGTTCCAGCCTGCCCCGAAGCATTTCGGGGTTCAACCCAATTTTTCATTGTTCGTCCTGCGGACGCAACGAAAACTTAGTTGTTGTCAATCGTTTTTTTCTATTAATTCATCAATCTTTGAATATGTCTTCTTCATAAAGTCTTCAGATTTATAATTCTTGATAGCCTCTTCTAATATTGCATAAATTTCAGACTCAAAATTCTCACTTTCGAAAACATTAATTAAGTCTTTAAAGGAGTTGCTTGTCTCAAATGAAGTATAATGTTGTCTAATTTTTAAAAGAACATTTGTAATTGGTGCTTCTCGTGTTTCGAATATGCTCTCATCCTCAATATTTCCGTCTAAGTCTTCCGTTTCCTTTTTTAAATTGGCCAATTTTTTAAGTATCGATAATTTGGAGACTTCTTTATCATTAAAGAAGGTAGAAATAACATCAAAAAAGGAATTCGTCTTCGTGCTGTAATTAAAATTGGTTTCGGCTAATGCAACAATATTATGTGTAATGGAATCAGAAGAAAGCTTAAAATTCATCACAGATAAACGATCGATAAATTTTAAAGGGGAATAGATGTACCAGTAACTTAATTGACGATACTTCTGAAGTAAGGTCTTTCTAAAGTTGTAAAATGCAGAATCCCAAGTAATTAAAAAGGGTTCATTCAAACTTCCATTTTCAGAGTTGATGTGCTGATCTTCAGAAGATAAATACAATATTGTTCTTAAATCGTTTTCTCTCGCTTTATAGGACCTTTCTTTTCCCGCAAAAGCTAAGCTAATTTCGTAGTCCCGCTTAATTGATGTATAATTATCATATGTAGGATGCCAGATGATTTCTATTCCCGCTAAATCAAATAAATCACATAAGCGATCGGTTACATCATTAATAAAATTATCATCTTCGAAAACATCATGTTCCTCACCCAACAAATCCTGGATAAAGTCTTCTAAATCATCGTTATCGCTGATTGCTCCTACTTCTTTATATCGATTATATACATTGTAAAAAACATTTTTAGAAGCTCCAAATTCCGATATATATGGTAAGTGTAGAAATCTTTGCAGTTTTAAGGCTTCCTGCAAATGACCAGCAACTTCTTGGATGTAATCTACTGATGTAACCAAACGAACATTTTCAGAGTTATTTGAAATACACTTATAAAAGCTTTTTATGGCAGACAGTGCTGAATCCTTAAACTCAAAATCTTCATTATGATAAATGCATATAAGCCTTATTAGAATTTGAGTGTCAAGATATACGGTTTGAATTTTATTGTTTAGATACTCATCTAACTTATCAGAATTATAGAGATTTGCAAAAAGAGAGGTAGTAGCTAATTTGTTCAAATATTCTTTTTCTGAGCATTTAGTAAGAATTTCTTTTGCAACTGATATTGCCTCTTTCTTTTCGACTCCCTTATCAATTAAAAAACTTTGCAAATCGTTAAAAGATCTCTTTAGCGAAGAACTAAATGAGTTGGAGGTATTTTGAATTTCATCAATATCAATTTGATAATTATCAATATAGATTTTTTGAATAGCTTCAATTAATTCTGATGGCTCACAACTTATTGAAAAACTCTCAATGAATTTATTTATTTCTTGAACTAAGTTATGTTCTTGTATTTCAACATTCTTTTGAATTTTTTCAATCTCTGATCGTTTCCCCTCTGATAGACGATATTTAGTTTTATCTAATGGAGTTACAATGAACCCTTTTGATTTGAGATAATTAAGTTCCTTCAAAAGATAATCTCCATCTATCCCATTTTGTAAATAATTATCAACGTCTTTTCTTATTGCTTCTAATTCTGAATCCGGGTTATTAAAAAGGAAGGAAAAAATATATGAATAGATTAAATTCTTTCGAATTTCAACTGTATTCTTATTTCCAGATAAAACGTCAAAAAGTATCTTAGATTCTTTACTTAACTTACCATCTAAAGAATTTAACTTAATCCCATGTGCTTTATATGTAACTAAAGAAATGGACTTATAAGTTTCGGAATCATTTGCAAGGATAGTTGCATCAATAATTTTTAAATCAATATTATGATTTATCTCCGCTGCAGTTTGAAGTTTGTTACGAGTATTTTTCGGAACATTCTGACTTATATAAAAATCAAGCTTATTTAAATATCCATATTCGTGGACATTTTTTTTTGCTTTTAGTAAGTCATCTTCAAGTTTATTTTCCCAATTTATTTTTTGGACTGTTATCTGTATGTTTTTTCTAATTTCACGATCCTCAATTAGTATTTCTAGATCATTTCCACCGTCATAAGGACCATCAACAATTCTGACTTGTTTAGTGGAATACTTTTCCTTATTTAACTCCTTAACGAGCAACCTAAAGTTTTCAACTGAAAGTGTATTAATTAATTTTCTTATTTCTTCATTCATATTTTAAATGATTGACAACATTAGCATATAACCACCAAGTGGCTTATATACACCAAATATACAAATATACAGGCACAAAATGGCTTATATACCTATTATGTATAGCAAGATTATAGCATATTAAATCCGTGCAGCTGGCAGAATATCCAAGGCTCAAGGCCTGCGAGTGAAACAACTGTTGTGTTGAGGCAAAAAGGACCTAAAGTCCATGCTTTTTTTAAATAATGTACCAAATACTAACAACGGTCTTATTTCTTCCACTTTTAGCAACATAACTTTGTAGGCTTATATTACAAGCTAAACTGAAACTTTTACCATGTTACAGAAAAAATTTGAAGAGGTTGTAAGGGGATATTACCCTGATGCCATGGATGCCAAAGACACTTCCATCCACTTTCTTGGAAAAATGCTCTTGGAGCACAACATCGATATAGCTAAAGTCTTAATGGCAACATCGGTCTGTTCCGACGATATCAATGTACCTTCCACCTCATTCTTTAATATACTATTCGGGCCTTTTATTATGGGAGGATTAGGCGGTTTGCCATTTGCTGGCGAAACAGGAATGACGGCTTTTGCGCATCACATTCCAGATGATGGAAGCGCTTTTATCTTTTATGGCCCTCATATAGGCATAACTATCAATGGCGAATTAGGAAAAATGTACAGGCCTTTGCAGGAAGAAAGTGGTAATTCTTGTGGAGCATTAATGTTGGCGCTGGATAGATTTCAAGATCCTGATTACAAACCAGTATTTAATGAAGATGACTATCAGCAAATGAAGCTTGAACAATATTTACTGCCATACAGAGAAGAAATTTTAAGCAGTAAATACCCCGAAAAAGCAATAACAGATGCTACATATCACGTCATTAATGCTAAACTTCATCGACATATAAAGGCTTGTAAAGACGAATTTAAAGTGAATCAAATTACACTTTTAGGCGGCATAATAATTAATACCGACTATGGTTTAGACGATTATTTTGAAGTTAAAAATTTTGAACTCATCGACTTGTGATGATTTAGTGACGACTAACTCAAACTCAATCCAATACCACTATAGTTTTAGTTTTAAAATCCTCCACATTTAAAATCTCAGTGTAGACATCGTTTTGAATGCCAAGAGTAAGGTAAAGTTTTGTGGCCTTATCAACATCTTTATTCTTTTCATCTATTACCAAAACATAGGAGCCATCAGCGTCTGATTGGATGGCAGAATTTGGAAGCCCATAGCCTGTTTTATCATCCACCAAAATGTCTGCATCCACATACATTCCAACCATAAAATTTGCTGTCGATTCCACATGAGCATGAACCTCAACGCGCCTGTTTGTGTCATCAATGGCAGTGCCGATGCGATGTACCTTAGCCGAATAAACGTCTTGACTTGCCTCTGGTAGTGTAAATGCAATCGGTTGACCTTCTTTGACCTTCATGATATCTTTCTCAAAAACACTAAGCTCTAAGTGGATATGCTCGAGATTAATGATTTCCATAATGACATCATCGGAATTGACATAACTCCCTTGACTCACATTTACTTTGGAGACATAACCGTCTATCGGTGCCAAAATGTTGATTGCCGATGCTATTTTGCCCTCTTCCACATTTTTAGGATTGATGTTCAACATTTGTAAGGTTTGTTTTAAACCTTCAACATTGGCCAGACTGCTTTTGTAGTTGCTTTTTGCCTTCAGGTATTCCTTTTTGGAGGTGATGTCCTCTTGATAAAGTTTTTCTTTTCGATCAGATTCTTCTTTAAGAAACGAAAGTTGTTCGAAAATTTTTAAATAATTCTGCTGCAATTCTATATAATCGGTGTGTTGCAAAGACACCAAAAACTGGCCTTTTACAACCTTATCACCTTCCAATAAAGGCGTTCGAGCAATATAACCTGGCTTGAATGGCGAAACGACAGACCTGTGTTTTGGTGGCACATCCACTTTACCCGTTACACTTAGGGTTTCTTTAAAATCTATTTCTAAAAGTGGAACAGTCTGATACGATAATTCTTTTGCTGAAACCTGATCGTTTGCATCGTCTATAGATGAAGAATCCGTGTTTTTACTACAAGATACTAAGAAGATAAATAATAAAACTAAACTAAAATATTTCATTTTCATAACATCAAGTAATTAAGTTGAATAAGTGTTTGGTTGTAGCGATTTAAGCTTTCTAAAAACTCCAATCGAAGGTTTTGAGCCGTCTCCACGCTTTGGACGTAATTAAAAAAGTCTATCTCACCTTCCTTATAACTTCGATTTGCCGTTTTAATAATTTCATCTGAAAGTTCTTTGCCTTCAGCTTTAAAATAATCTACCTCCTTTTTATACTGCTCAAGTTGCAAGTATAGACTGCTATATTTGACTTCTAAATTTGTTTTGTACGCAATTTCTTGCTGCGCCATGGCCTCGTAGTTCAGTTGAGCTTCTCTAATTTTTTTACGCTGCCCATTAAACAACAGCGGAATTTTCAACCCAAACTGATAACCAATTAGATTTTGATTTATGCCATCATTAGACCCTTGAAAATACTCTGCCGTCAAATCAGGAAGTAGCTTGTGTCGCTCTAAATTGGTATTGGATTTTTCGAAATCAAGCTTTGCCGTCATATATGCTGTGCCAATATGATTATTAATTTCTAAAGGCTTTAAAACTAAATCATTTAAAGGCTGATAACCAGTTGAAATATCTAAACTATCCACCACAATTAAGGCTCTAAGCTTCTCTTGACTAAAACGAACTTCTTGCTCAGCTTGGTCATATAAGTTAGAAATCTGGCGATGCTTGGATTTTGCCGTAATGCTTTCCAAATAATTTGCCTCTCCCAACTCAAATCGACGTTTAGCTTTTATTGAAAAATGGGTGTAAAGACTGTCTAAAAATCTATAGGTATTTGCCTTTAGTTCTTGATAATTGAGTTGGTAATATGCCGCATAAACTTGTTGCTTTAAAGCTAAAACGGATAGTTGATATTTCTTAAATTCCACTTGGTATTCTTGCTCTTTTAGTTTCCGTTCTGCAAGGTAGTTTGTCGGAAATTTAAAATCCTGTGAAACTCCAAAAACGCCAATGGGCCTATCGTTTATAGCAAGGTTGTTTTCATCATAACCGTAATAAATATTTGTTTTATCAAACAAAGAAACAGTGCCAATGGCAGCTTTAGACTTATCTACATAAAGCTGTGAGGCTTTTAAAGAAGCATTGTTTTCCAAAGCGAGTTCGTAAACTTGTTCTACAGAAAGTTGTTGTTTTTCTTGAGCTTGTGCATAGACTGAAGAAGAAATAAACAAGATGCTAAGCATGACTTTAGAATTTACTTTCTTTAGCTTAAAATCATGAATCCATGCGTATAAAACTGGCAAAACAACGAGCGTAAGAATGGTAGCCGTAATCAGTCCTCCAATAACGACTGTTGCCAACGGACGTTGAACTTCTGCGCCAGAATTTGTTGAAATCGCCATTGGCAAAAAGCCTAAAGCGGCTGCAGATGCCGTTAGCAAGACTGGCCGCAATCGGTCTGTAGTTCCTTGAACTATTAGCTTTTGGATGTTAGAAACACCCTTGGATTTCAAATCCTTAAAATGCTCAATAAGCACAATACCGTTTAAAACAGCTATACCAAACAAGGCGATAAAACCTATCCCGGCAGAAATACTAAATGGCATGTCTCTAAGCCATAATAACAAAACACCACCAACGGCAGCTAGTGGTATGGCGGTATAAATAATCAAAACATCCTTAACAGAACCAAAAGCAAAAAACAGTAAAATAAAGATTAAAAACAACGCAATTGGCACAGCAATAAGCAGTCGTGTTTTTGCTTGATTCAGGTTTTCAAATTGACCGCCATAGGAGACCAAATACCCTGAAGGCAACTCTAGTTTATCATCTAGAATACGTTGAATATCTTTGACAACAGATTGCAAATCTCTATCTCTTACATTCACACCCACAACAGCGCGCCGTTTCGTATTGTCTCTAGAAATTTTGGCGGGTCCAGTTGTGAATTCGATAGTTGCCAATTCGTTGAGAGGTATTTTAAGACCTGAAGGCGAATCTACCCATAACTGTCGTAAATCTTCAATGGATTTTCGTTGTTTTTCGCTGAAACGAAGTACCAAATCAAACCTCTTTTCGCCTTCAAAAACACTTCCCAACACTTCTCCAGCAAAACCCATGGCGACTACCCTATTTAAATCTGCGATGTTTAGACCATATCGTGCTACCTTTTGTCTATCAAAGGAGACTTTCATCTGTGGTAAGCCTTCAATTTTTTCGACTACAATATCCGACGCTCCTTGGACATGACTTATAAGCGTTTTGATTTCCTCTGCTTTATCAGCAAGAACATTTAAGTCTTCACCAAAAATTTTTATGGCGACATCTGCTCTAACACCTGTAATCAATTCATTGAATCGCATTTCTATAGGCTGTGTAAATTCAATTTCGACATCGGGCATGTCGAGTTGTAGGGCTTCTTTAAATTTTTCGGCTAAGCCGTCTTTAGATTTTGCAGATTGCCATGTCCCTTTAGGATTAAGTGTTATGATGACATCTGTTTCTTCCATAGACATGGGGTCTGTTGGGATCTCTGCAGCACCGATTCTGGTTACCACCTGCGAAACTTCAGGAAATTTTTCTAACAAAATTTGTTCAATTCGAGTTGTGGTTTCTATGGTTTTTCCTAAAGAAAGTCCAGTTGGCAAAACGGGTTGGATTACAAAATCTCCTTCGTCTAAAGTGGGAACAAATTCCGCGCCCATTCTAAAAAATAAAAATCCACTGAACACCAATAATCCGCAGCTTATGCCAATAACGGTTTTCTTTCGACCTAAAGCCCATAAAATAACAGGTTGATATGCAGAAACAACAGAAGAAAGTATACGTTGAGAAAGCGTATTTTGTTTTGGTTTTACCGGCTTGATGATGAGCGATGACATGACAGGAACATAGCTTAAGCACAATAGCATGGCGCCAATTAAAGCAAAACTAAATGTCAATGCCATGGGCGTAAACATTTTGCCTTCAACACCTTTTAAAGATAAAATAGGAATAAATACAATCAGAATGATAAGTTGACCAAAAATAGCAGAATTCATCATTTTTGATGCACCATTAAGTGTGATTGCGTCTATATTCGCTTTTATTTCGGTTTGAGAAATGTGCTTTAAATCTTTATACTTTCTTGTGATTTGAAACGTGATGAATTCCACAATGATAACTGCGCCATCGATAATGATTCCGAAGTCTATTGCTCCTAAGCTCATCAAGTTAGCGTTTACACCAAAAAGATACATGAGGGAAATGGCAAATAACAAACTTATCGGAATTATGGAGGCTACAATCAAGCCAGAACGCCAATTACCTAGCAATAAAACGACGACAAAAATGACAATTAAAGCGCCAAGAATCAAGTTTTCTGAAATGGTGTAAGTGGTTTTGTCGATTAATTCGCCACGGTCTAAAAAGCAGTTTATAAAAACACCTTCTGGCAATGATTTTTGAATATCTGCAACTCGCTTCTGCACGTCGTCAATCACGGATTTGGCATTCCCGTTTTTAATCATCATGATTTGGCCGAGGACTTTTTCTCCTTCGCCATTTCCTGTTATAGCGCCAAACCTCGTCGCCGCTCCATAGCCAACCTCGGCAACATCTTTGATATAGATTGGCTGGCCATCATTCTTCACAACGATAGCTTCGATGTCTTTTAGATTTTTTATCAACCCTTCTCCTCGAATGTAAAAAGCTTTGTCATCCTTTTCGATATAACCGCCTCCGGCTATGCTATTATTTTTTTCCAAAGCCGTGTATAATTCCTGTATCGAAATATGGAGTGCATTGAGTTTCGCTGGGCTAATGGCCACTTCGTATTGTTTAAGAAATCCACCCCATGTATTTACTTCGACAACACCTGGAATGCCTGACAGCTGCCTTTTGACAATCCAATCTTGTATCGTCCTTAAATCGGTAATAGAATAGCGATGCTTGTAAGCTGGCTCTACATCCAAAATATATTGGTAAATTTCACCTAAACCTGTGGATATCGGTCCCATTGAAGGCGTTCCGAATTCTTCCGGAATAACTTCTTTTACAGACTCGATCTTTTCTGCAATAAGTTGACGTGGCAAATAAGTACCTAGATGGTCTTCGAAAACAATAGTTACAACAGACAAGCCAAATTTTGAAACTGAACGGATTTCTTTTACCCCAGGCAAATTTGCCATTTCGAGCTCAACGGGATAAGTAATAAATTGCTCCACGTCTTGCGTCGAAAGATGCCTCGATGTTGTAATCACTTGAACCTGATTATTGGTAATGTCTGGAACTGCACCTATAGAAATTTTGGTTAGAGCATACAGACCAAAGGCAACAACACCTACAATTGTAAGCAGAACAATCAGTTTGTTTTTTAGACTTAATCTTATTATTTTTTCTAGCATGAATTGTATTTAACTGAGCTCAGTATTTTGGTCATGATGTCAACAGCATCATTTTAAGCCAATAAAATTCTTAAAACCAAAAGAGTCTGCTTATGATTTTTGTCAATCTTTCAGTAAAAACTTTGCTTATATAGATTGAGTTTTAATAATATGTCGTTATTTCACGATAATCTTTAATACTAATAATCACTACTGTGTTTCATGAAAGTCTTTGTTGAAATTTGTTATGAAAGAAATTCAAATACCAAGTTTGATTTTAATAATTTTTGTCATGAAGTCACTTTTGGTCATTTGTAGAAGAAAGGTATTAAACGATGAGATGATCGAATGTTTTATCAATAAAAGTTGACAAGAACAAATTTCAATTTTTACTAGATAAAACAACAAGGTAACTTTTGTTACCATAAATAATAAAAACCCAATCTAAATTTGCAACATAATTCAAGAAAAATGTATTATAAATCGTTAATTATAATTGTTGTGTTGTTTTGCTTTTCGCAAATTCAAGCTCAACAAACCGTTCGAATATCGAAGCAGGAAGTCGCTCAAAAGGCTTCTGAAAACAATACGAGTATAAAAATTTCAGAGCAAAGTGTTTTAGAGGCAAACGCAGACTTTAGACAAACCAATGCTGTTTTTCTTCCAAGCATTACGGCAAGTCATACAGGAATCACAACAACAAACCCTCTAATGGCCTTTGGATCTCGATTAAACCAAGAAATTTTAACCTCAAATGATTTTGACCCGAATCTTTTAAACGATCCGGAACAAATCGAAAATTTTGCTACATTGATAGAATTCCAACAACCATTGATAAACATAGATGGCTTGTACCAACGTAAAGCTGCAAAAACCAAAATGCAAGCGATGGAATTTCAAACCCAACGGGCAAAAGAATATTTAGATTTAGAAGTAGATAAAGCCTATATGCAATTGCAACTGGCGTATAGAGGTGTAAGTGTTTTGGAAAAAGCATTGAAATCGGCGGAAGCCAATCTAAAATTAGCCAATGATAATTTTAAACAAGGCTTGCTTCAACGAGCAGATGTTCTTGCTGTTGAAGTTCGTGTGACCGAAGTAAAAAACCAACTTCAAACGGCTAAAAGCCAAACAGCCAATGCTTCCAATTATTTATCCTTTCTAATGAATGATAACACCAGCCTCATATATGAACCTGTAGATAGTTTGCAAGTCAATCTGGTTGAAACAGAAATGAGGCAAACTATTTCTGAAAACCGCTCGGATGTAAAAGCTATGGAATTGGCATCGCAAGCCTACAAATCCATGAGCAAGGCAGATCAGATGGCCTTTTTGCCACGATTAAATGCCTTTGGGTCTTATGCTCTTTTTGACAATGAACTATTTCAAGCAGATGCCAATGGATATACGATTGGAGCTCAATTAAGCTGGAACATTTTTGAAGGTTCAAAACGTCTGGGGAAAGCCCAAAAAAGCAAAGCGACTTACGAAAAATCGCAATTGCAATATGAGCAGTATAAATCTCAAAGTCAACTTGAACTTAATAAGGCAAATCGAATGCTTATGGACGCCAAAAACAAATTGGAATTAACGGCTTTGGCACTATCGCAATCCAAGGAATCTTTGCGCATAAGAACAAATCGATTTAAAGAAGGCTTGGAAAAAACTTCTGATTTGCTATTGGCCGAAACACAATTTGCTCAGAAGGAATTAGAATACTTTCAAACTGTATTCGAATACAATTATGCTCAATCTTACTTGAAATTCTTAACAAACTAAATCTTATAAAATAGACTTATGAAATCTATATACCATATCAGCTTACTTATCCTTGCTCTTCTCATTGTAGCCTGTGGCAAAGACAAAAACATTTCTACCGAAAACAACAGCTTAGCGGTAAAAGTAACAGTACAAAAAGTAAATGAAAACAACACAAATCCCAAGCTAAGCCTAAGTGGAAAAATTCAAGCTAAAAATTCTGCTAACCTGAGCACAAGACTTATGGGTTTTGTAAATAAGCTACATGTCAACGCAGGAGATAGCGTTAAAAAAGGAGAGTTACTCGTATCTTTAAACAGTTCGGATTTGCAAGCAAAAGCTGCACAAGTAAATGCTGGCATTACAGAAGCTACAGCAGGCTTTAAGAACGCAGAAAAAGATTACAAGCGTTTCCAAAATCTATTTGATGACAATTCTGCCTCGCAGAAAGAGTTGGACGACATGACAGCAAGATACGAAATGGCAAAAGCCAGACTAGAAGCTGCCAAACAAATGAAAAATGAAATTAACGCTCAATTTGAATACACCAACATTAGAGCGCCATTTTCGGGTGTGGTTACCAACACATTTATCGACGAAGGTGATATGGCAAGTCCTGGAATGCCTTTAGTCGAAGTCGAAAACCCAAACATTTTTGAAGTAAAAACAATGGTACCAGAAACCGAAATTGTCAACATAAAATCAGATTCTGAAGTAGATGTGCTTATTTCGTCTGTGAACAAAACGTATAAAGGCAAAGTAAGTGAAGTAAGCACGTCGGCCAAAAACACAGGCGGTCAATATTTGGTAACTGTCGATTTAGAAAATCTAGATTCCAATGTTTTTTCAGGAATGTTTGCCAGCGTCCAGTTTCCAACAGATACACCTTCAAATACAGTTTTAATCCCTAAAAAAGCTCTAGTAAAAAATGGTCAATTAAGCGGTGTTTATGCAGTAAGTCAGAGCAATACTGCTGTGTTGCGTTGGCTTCGTTTAGGCAGAACTTATGGAGATCAAGTTGAAGTATTATCTGGACTTTCGACAGGTGAAACGTACATCGTTTCTGCTGATGGAAAATTATTCAATGGAGTTAAAATTCAACTTAAATAACGCTAAAAAATCAGACACATGAAAGAAGGTTTAGCAGGAAAAATTGCAAAGAGTTTTATAAGCTCCAAGCTCACAGTACTCCTAATGATTGTATTTATGGTCATAGGCGTGTATAGTTCGTTTTTAATTCCACGTGAAGAAGAACCACAAATAGATGTTCCGATAGCAGATATTTTTGTTGGATATCCCGGCGCAAGTCCAGCGGAAGTAGAGTCTAGAGTGGTCAAACCCTTAGAGAAACTGTTCTCAAACATCAAAGGTGTTGAATACGTCTATTCCACCTCGATGAAGGAACAAGCCATGGTGATTGTTCAGTTTTACGTTGGCGAAGATCTAGAACGCTCATTTGTAAAACTGTATAACGAAATAAACAAGCACATGGATATCATGCCAGAAGGCGTTACATTTCCTTTGGTAAAAACAAGAGCCATTGACGATGTGCCAATGCTTGGTCTAACACTTTGGAGTGAAAATTATGATGATTATCAACTTAAGCAACTCGCACAGGAACTCACCGATGAAATTGAAAAGGTAAACGACGTTGCCATTACCAAAAATATTGGAGGCCGAAGTAGAGAAATGCGCGTTGTATTGGATAAAGACAAACTTGCCGCTAGTGGTTTGGATTTTTTATCGGTTGCCGAAATGGTAAAGGCAAATAATTCTCAACTCAGTAGTGGAACTTTCAATAATAATGATATAGAATTTGTTGTTAATTCTGGTGATTTTCTAAAAACAGTTGAAGATGTAGAAAATCTCGTGGTCGGTGTCCAACAAAATCAACCGATATATTTAAAGCAGATCGCAACTATTGTCGATGGTCCAGAGCTGCCTAAGACTTATGTGTCTTTGGGTTTTGGTGGCGCAAGCACAAAAAAGTCTGATTTCCCTTCGGAATATCCTGCGGTAACGATTTCTATTGCAAAACGCAAGAGTGCAGACGCGATGAAAATTTCTGATATCATAATAGCTAAAGTTGAAAAACTTAGAACAACCCTAATTCCTGATGATGTTCATGTAGAAGTTACAAGAAATTATGGTGAAACCGCATCTCAGAAAGTATCGGAATTGCTTCTGCATCTTATCGGTGCCATTATTGCTGTAACACTTGTCGTCATGTTGGCCATGGGATGGCGTGGTGGTTTGGTCGTCTTTTTGTCTGTTCCTATCACCTTTGCCTTAACATTGCTAAGCTATTACATGCTCGATTATACCTTAAATCGAATTACGCTTTTTGCTTTAGTTTTTGTAACAGGTATTGTTGTCGACGACTCCATAATTATTGCCGAAAATATGCATAGGCATTTTAAGATGAAACGCTTGCCCTTTAAACAAGCTGCGCTCTATGCCATAAACGAAGTTGGAAATCCAACCATTTTAGCCACATTTACTGTAATTGCTTCTGTACTGCCTATGGCTTTCGTTTCGGGATTAATGGGGCCTTACATGAGTCCAATGCCTATTGGTGCATCTATCGCCATGCTATTATCCCTGTTTGTCGCTTTAACCATTACACCGTATTTAGGGTATTTATTTTTAAGAGAAAAAGACAAAAAAGGCGCTAAGTCTCACGAAGAAGACGAAGTAAAACAGATGGAATCGTCCTTTATCTACAAAATGTATGATAGATTAGAACGTCCACTGATTGAAAACAAAACCAAACGTTGGGTATTTTTAGGAATTACAATTGTATTGTTAATGGGCTCTTTGGCGATGTTTTTCACCAAATCGGTGGCTGTAAAGATGTTACCCTTCGATAACAAAAATGAGTTTCAGATTGTCATAGATATGCCAGAAGGAACGACACTAGAACGTACTGCTGTCGTTGCCAAAGAAATTGCACAATACCTTTCGACGCGACCCGAAGTAGTGAATTACCAAAGTTATGTTGGGTCATCTGCGCCAATTACCTTTAATGGTTTGGTACGCCATTACGATTTGCGAGGCGGTAGTAATATGGCAGATATTCAAGTCAATCTAATCGACAAACATGAAAGAAGTGCACAAAGTCACGATATCGCCAAGCTTTTGCGCCCTGAAATACAAAAGATTGCTTCAAAGTTTAATGCTAATGTAAAAATGGTCGAAGTACCACCTGGTCCACCAGTGCTTTCTACCATTGTTGCCGAAGTTTATGGCCCTCATTACGACAAGCAAATTGAAGTCGCCAATGCTGTTCAGGACATCTTAAAGAACACCGAAGATGTTGTAGATATCGATTGGATGGTAGAAGACGAACAAGTGGAATACGATTTTGTGATAGACAAAGAAAAAGCAATGCTGTATGGCGTCGCTCCAAAACAAATCGTTCACACAATGAATCTGGCATTGTCAAACAGAGCAATCACTACGATGTATAACGAAACTTCATCAAAGCAAGTAGGCTTGGTTTTAGCTTTAGCTGAAAAAGAAAAATCTACAATAATGGATATTTCACAGCTTAAGATAAAATCTGCTCAAGGCCATTTGGTTCCAATAAGTGATTTAGTAAGTATTGAAGAACGCATTAAAGCAAAAAGCATCTACCGCAAAAATCAAAAACGCGTGGTTTATGTCATGGCCGATATGGCGGGTGAACTAGAAAGTCCGGTATATGCCATTTTAGGAATGGAGGAAAAATTGAAAGAAATCAATCTACCCAAAGGTTATACTTTGGACGAAAAATACTTAGGACAACCTGAATTCGAAGACGATTATACTGTAAAATGGGATGGCGAATGGCAAATTACGCTAGAAGTATTTAGAGATTTAGGCGTAGCATTTTTAGGTGTAATCATCATCATATATATGTTGATTGTTGGTTGGTTTCAAAACTTTAAAGCACCAATAGTCATGATGGTTGCGATACCGCTGTCTATGGTAGGCATTGTGATTGGTCATTGGTTATTAGATGCCTTTTTTACAGCAACATCGTTTATTGGAATGATTGCTCTTGCTGGTATCATGGTTCGTAATTCGGTGCTACTTATCGATTTTGTAAATCTTAGAGTTGGAGAAGGCATTCCGCTTAAACAAGCTGTAATTGAGGCAGGCGCTGTACGAACAACACCTATACTACTAACGGCTGGAACAGTTGTAATTGGAGCTTTTGTGATATTATTTGATCCTATTTTTCAAGGACTAGCCATCTCGTTAATGGGTGGAACGATTACCGCAACCGTGTTAACGCTTCTTGTTGTACCACTGGTATATTATTTAATCGAAAGAAAAAATTATAAATAAAATGAAATTATTGTTAGTCACTGCCGTAGAGCACTTTCACAAGGAAGTCATCGAACTTTTTAAAAAGGCTAAAATAGACAGCTTTAGCGGGTCTGGAATAGACGGATACAAAACAATACAGGCCTTATCTGTTTCGAATAGTTGGTTTGCATCAGAGTCGGTTGGCGCAGAATCAAGTATGTTTTTTGCATTTACTGAAGAAGAAAAAATCGATAATTTATTCGAGTACATCAAGGAATTTAATTCGAATCTAGAAACTATAAACTCCATCAGAGCAATAGTCCTACCAATTGAAAAATACATTTAAAACATAAACACATGAAAAATAGAATCGTACGTGGCATAGCAGGAACTATAATTCTCTTTAGTCTAATCATGGCCATATATGCCAACATCAATTGGCTTTGGGTTACCGTATTTGTTGGAGCAAACCTATTACAGTCCTCTTTGTCCAACTGGTGTTTGATGGATGATATTTTGGTAAAAATATTTAAGGTAAAAGATTAAACATTCATTACGCTAAAAAGATGAGTGTCCTAAGAATAAATTTTTAAAAAAAATCAAATAAATAGCACAAGAGAATAAAAAAGAGACTTCAGTCATATTTTCATTAATTTCGAAACATATTAAAATACCTAATTCATATTATTTAACATTCTTATAGTAATTTTGCCACAGTAAACCTTTCATAATCGTTTTGAGCGAGATGAATTGTTGTGGTGGTATTATGTCAAAGGTTTTAAAGTATAAATTAAAACTACAAGTATGCGACTGAAATTACTAAGCTTACTTTTTCTTTTTGTTATTAGTTTTCCTAAAGACATTGTTGCTCAAGAGCATGAGGACGAGGAAGTACACACGTTAAGAGATTTGTTTACCAAAGGAGAGATTGAAGGACACATTCGAAATTATTTTATGTCCACAATAAATGATGGTGACCTGACAGACTTTTATACAAATGCTATTGGTGGAGCAATGATGTTTAAGTCTAAAGAATTTATGGGGTTTGAAGGCGGTGCAAAAGGGATTTTTACCTACAAAACCTTTTCTTCCGACCTCAACACACCAGATGAAACTACTGGTAGAATTTCTAAATGGGAACATGAACTTTACGACATCACCGATATTGATAATTTTAACGATTTAGATCGCTTAGAAGAATTATACATTAAATATAATTTCGAAAAAGGATACGTGACTTATGGCAAACTTGCTATTGAAGAAACGCCTTTGCTTAACGAAAGTGATGGCAGAATGAAGCCCTTTGCTTTCAAAGGGTTATGGCTGAACTATAATTTAAAAAACCACGTATTCAACCTAAGCTGGCTAGATAAAGTTTCTCCTCGAAGTACGGTAGAATGGTATGACTTTAATGAAGCTATTGGTTTGGTAAACAATGGTTTTCAACCCAACGGAGAGACTGCTCATTACCATGACAAAACGGAATCGGATGGGATTGCAAACTTTCAATATGAAACCTCTATAAAGGCCTTTGATTTCAGAGCAAATCATTACTATTTGCACCATGTAAGTCATACGAGTTTGTTAGAATTGGATTATCATACCAACAACTGGTTTTTTGGTCTTCAATACGCATACCAAATTCCAGATAACTTTCAGGAAGAATTGGCTTACGAAGAGAGGTATATGCAACCGGATGAAAATGGACAGGTGTTTAGTTGCAAACTAAAATATGAAGAGCAAGACCAATGGAATTTTAGCTTAGCTTATACAAAAGCTTTTGACAGTGGGCGTTTTTTATTTCCAAAAGAATTGGGTAGAGATCATTTTTTTACCTCTTTATCCCGTTCACGGCTTGATGGATTAGGAGATGCAGATGTGCTTGCGCTTTCTGGTGCATACCAATTCAATCCAAATGGTTTGGGTTTAAGATTGGAATTTACTCAAGTTTTTGGTCCTGAAGTAGGAGACTTTCAATACAATAAATACAATATAGACGAATATTTTCAAATTAATACAAGGCTACATTATGAATTGCATGGATTTTTTGAAGGCTTAAACTTTGATTTACTGTATGTTTATAAAGAAAATTTAAATAATACTTCGGCAGAAGTCATTTTCAATAGAAGTAATTATCATCAGTTAAATTTTGTGACGAATTATAATTTTTAAAGCAACCGAAGTCCTATTATCAGTTTGAAGATTCTAACTAAAACTTTTTAGCTCAAAGACTAGATCATTTGCTGTCATAACACCCGCTCTACGCCATACCATTTCTCCGTCTTTATAAATGATATATGTTGGTATAGCTTTAATTCTTAAGGCTTCTGCAAGGTTTTCATTTTTATCTACATTAATTTTTATTACCATTGCCTTATCGCCCATAACAGCAGCAACATCCTTAAGAGTAGGGTGTATAGTTTCGCATTCTTCAGACCATTCTGTATAAAAAATTAGAAGTACAGGAACCTTGTGATCGATTAAATCTCCAAATTTTGACATTACATTAAAATTATAGTCACTAAAATAAAAGTTTTTATTCTGATGTACAAGTAATTAGTCTGATAACTAGATGTAAGACTGATTTAATAACACATTATTAAACAATGTCATGCATATTTTACAATAAAATATGATATGAACTATAATTGTAATCGCTGCCTGATTTTAGCCACATCGAAAATCAATTGATAACTTTTGAACAAATCAGGCTTATTCTTACAATTACAAATGACTTCTTGACCATTCCAAGTGACATAAACCCTGTAGTGTTCTCCGTTGAAATAAGTATCATCAATTAGAATATCATTAAATTTTGATTCTATTAGTCCTATCTCATGAGGATACACGATTATCGTTCCTGTTAATGTTTCACCAATATACTTCGCTTCAATGGCATTATAAATAGATAATAAGCCTGCTGCATAAGGCGTCATGTTTTTGTTATAAACATCTTCTGGAGAATCTTTCAATAGCATTTTTCCTTGTTTTAATACTAAAATCTCGCTCGCATAAGGAAGAATATCGTTATGATCGTGTGTTGCAATGATACAAGAACAGTTGATGGATTTTAAATACTTAAAAAGTTTACGACGTAAGCTATGCTTCAAAAAATTATCGATATGAGAAAAGGGTTCATCCAGCAACAATAACTTAGGGGTTTTTGCCAAAGCTTTCGCTAAAGCCACGCGTTGCTTTTGTCCTCCACTTAGATTTTTTACCTTTTTATTTCTAAATTCTGCCAGTTCTACCACTTCCAAAAGTTCTTCTGCTCTTTGTATGTTTTGGTCTAGGTGTTGTCTAGATAATGGGCTAATGATATTTTCAAGAATAGTTGTAAAGGGCATTAATTCAGAATCTTGAGTTACGTATTTAAAATCTTCATGTCCAGAAATCAACTGCTTTGATGGTCCTTTAATGGGCTCATCATTCCAAAGAATTTCACCTTTCAATAGGTCATATTCTCCATGAATGAGATCCAAAATAGTCGTTTTTCCACAACCACTTTCACCAATAATTCCTAAAACTTCACCTTGAGCCAATTGAAATGAAATATCTTTCAGATCAAAATCATCTTTATGACTAAAAGAAATCGATTTAACATTTAACATGAATATTGCTTTAAGTATAAACATACAAAAAGCTGAATCTAGATTCAGCTTTTTAGGATTTGATAATCATTTTGACTTTTAGTCGATGATAATTTTTCTTGAGATATTCACTTTACTATTCTCGATTTTAAGAATGTATAATCCTTTATCCAAAGTCGAAACGTTAAGGTTTAGGATACTATCAAAATCTTTCGGTGAATTAAGTACTTGTTTACCTGTAACATCATACAATTTAAGATTCGCCATTCCTATTGAACCTGCTACAGCATCGATGGTTAAAATCTCATTGGTTGGTACAGGATATATCTTTAAATTGTTCTCTACAAATTCCTGAGAAGAAAGCTCTTCACAAGGCAATGTAATGTTTGGTGGCAAATCAAATGCTTCTACTTGGTCAAATCGATTAAATGATGAGCCTTGTGATGCACTAAAACCAAGGCCTCTATTCGCAAATGCTTTCCAAATGTAACACTCATTTGCTCCATTATTTGCCAGTTGGTCTGCTTGAAGAATAGCGTCTCGCCCGTCTATAAAACCTGGAGAGCAATTTTGGAGCTTCATGGCATCTATAATTAATTGTGTTGCTAGATTATTACCTCCCGTACCATTTATAAGGTCTGGATCAAAGCCGTATTGATCAATAAGCTCCCAAGTCAAATCCCAAAGCATTGTAGCCCAAACGAAACCTACTCCATGAGGTTGAGATATGTTTTGGTTATTTGAAATGCCATATGTTGCAGAGTTTATGCTAAAATCTGTAGAATATTGAGCAGGCCTTATTCCTGTTCCATCTGTAGGTTCTGAAATTGCAAACGTTGCTATACCTCTTGGTGCTTCAGGTACATCTCCAGGATTTATGGTCATCATAAGTCCAACCCAATCGCTCCATCCTTCGCCCATTTGTTCATCGTTAAATAAACATCCTGCTTGTTGAGCACCTCCAGTAAGCCTAATGGACAGGCCATGGCCATATTCGTGGGCTACTATACCGCTGTCAAAGTCGCCATCTACTTCGAATGGGCCATTATTTACTAACGTAGCATTAACTACATCTCCGTTTTGCAACTTATTTAAAATTGGCTGACCTACTGCCAAAGAAATCATTATGGAAGGAATTGTAATATTGGCTCCATCGCCTCCCATGACAATTGGCGGTTGCAAATTATTATTTACCATAATAACCGCCAAAGCACCATTATTCTGAGCAGCTTCAATCTTTTCAACAAATAAACAGTTTCCTCTATTTATTACAACAATCTTACCAGCTAAAGCACTGCCATTCGTAATATTGTCGCAACCATCGTTGGTGTCGTTAGAATCAGGGGTAGAATTATCATCTTCTATCAATACAAGATCCGAAGTAATAGGCGTAGGTGTTAATCCTGGACCAAAAGCCGCTTCCAGACCTTGATAACTTCCAGCAATATCGCTAGGCGAATTAAGGGTAAGTATGTCTGCTGGCGGGTTTGGTGGACTCCATAAAAACATTTGCATTCTAGGATTAAAACCATCTGGTGGTGTTGCAAAATTGGCGTTATTTAAACCTGAGCCATCCTGAGCATCTGCTAAAACAAAATCGTTGCTAGCTCCTAAGCCACTATAATTTGTTTGTTGAAAATTACCCGACGCCTCGTCAAATCCATATCTGAACAAAAAGTCATGCGTGTAATTATTCCAAACAAATAAATTGGTGATTGCTGCATCTTCACTTTCTGCAGGTGGGGAATTGAGATCCAATGGAAAATCAAATACCAAATTGGCACCACCATCTGGAGAATAGCCTGGAATATTATCCGCATCTCTATCTTCGCTGGCTAGAACATTATTCCCTCTTGTGATCGTAAATTCAGCACCTGGAATACCGTCTGTGTCATGCCATCCAAAAGGCGAAGCGATAGGATCAGCTGGTTCGGTTAAGAGTATTCTGCTGCCATGGTTTGGAGATTCCACACCTAATGGAAAAACTCTGTATTGTGAACCATCGTTTGGTGTTAATGACAGACTTCCCATCTTTTGACCGATAAGCTCTTCATGGCTATGAGCGTTGTCTGCATTTGTATGATCAAATTGACAAGACAACATCCAATCGTTTTGTCTAATTATATCGCCAGATACAGCATCTACAGACATGCTCCACCAGTGCGATTGATCTATGGTAAGAATACTCGTGTCCCATGCCAGTCTTATGCTTCCGTCCTCAGCCAAAACATACATTAATTTTACCGGCATAACTTCGAAAGAAACATCGGAAGATTCAAACACAAAGTCATAATTAGGAATCGCTGGAAGTGAAACAAGAGCATCGTTAAGCTCTAAGCCTAGATGAGAAATAGCTTTGACTAAAGCATCTTCGGCAGTAATTGTAGGTGATATTGTCGAAATTCTTTGTTGAATATCCTCTAAATATGAATGGTTAAAATACATCACTCTGTTCTCTCTAATCGCAAAACTGCCAATTGCAGCATGTATGGGTATTCCTTGATATGCCTGCTGAACATAAACATTGTGCACATCCATACTTTTTGAATATGTATGGTTTGAAATCACATAGTCGTTCACATCAAGCCTCTGAAAATCATAACTTTGGGCATTTTGATCAAAAAAGTTTTGAATAATATTATCAAAGTTTTGAGCTGAAGAGATAAGGGAAAATAGTAAAAATAAAGAAAGTAAATATGTTCGCATTAATTAAAATTTTTTATAAAAATATAACAAACCATTGCATTGGTAAAACTAACATTTGTTAATAAGAATTAACTAGGCCTTATTAGCAACTATGTATTCTGCAATTTGTACAGCATTTGTTGCAGCTCCTTTCCTCAAATTATCCGAAACAATCCATAAATTGAGGCCATTTGCTATGGTGAAATCCCTTCGGATTCTTCCTACAAATACTTCATCTTGTCCATAAGCTGATAATGGCATAGGATAGCTATTTGCAGAAGGATTATCTTCTAGACTAATGCCATCAAAATTCTTAAGTGCTGTTTTCACTTGTTCTATTTCAAATGGTTTTTCGAACTCGATATTTACACTCTCGGAATGTCCACCAACAACTGGAATCCTTACAGCAGTGGCGACAACGTCTACGCTATCATCACCAAGAATTTTTTTGGTTTCGTTGGTAAGTTTCATTTCTTCCTTGGTGTAATCGTTGTCTAAAAAGATGTCACAATGTGGTAGAGCATTTTTATGAATTTGATGAGGATAGGCTCTTTCGCCTTCAATATTATTGTATTCGTTTTCCAATTGCCTAACAGCTTTCACTCCTGTTCCCGTTATAGATTGATAAGTTGATACAACTACTCTTTTTATGGTGAATAAATCATGAAGTGGTTTTAATACCATGACCAATTGAATGGTAGAACAATTTGGATTGGCTATAATTCTGTCATTCGCTGTGATTTGGTTTGCATTTATTTCTGGTACAACTAACTTTTTATCCTTGTGCATTCTCCAAGCAGAAGAATTGTCAATCACAATTGTTCCAACTTCAGCAAATTTTGGCGCCCATTCCAAAGACGTATCTCCACCAGCGCTAAATAAGGCTATATCTGGTGCCAAGTCTACAGCATCTTGAAGGCTTACAACTTTATGCAACTCATTATTAAAACTAATTTCTTTTCCAACTGACCTTTGGGAAGCCACTGGGATTAAATTTGTTATAGGAAGATTTCTTTCTTGAAGTACTTCAAGCATCACCTGTCCAACCATTCCCGTAGCCCCAACAACAGCAATATTCATTATTTTCCGATTTAAAAAGCGTAAAAATAAGCAGTTAGCACTTTATAACAATAAAATGGCGAAGAAGATTAGACATCCTTAAGAATAAATTCCTAAAGATTTATGCAATAAATGTATAGATTATTCTATTATATTTTGTTTTGAAAGGGTATTGTGAATGTCGTTTATTGCCATTACCGCAGCAGAACCGTACCATTCTTTGAGTTCCATCTCAAGAACTCCTGCTTGAATCGATGGATCAGAATTTGTTAACCCCTGAGCTTCTTCAATGGTTTCGACATCAAAAATATATATTCCTCTCAACTCTCCAGAATCCATAAAAGGGCCTGCTAAAACTAACTTTCCCTCTTCTGCCATTCGTGTTATGTTCTTAAGGTGTTGGTTTTGTAATTCTGCCTTCTGTGTAGAATCCAAACTTTCATTTTTACCCCTTTTCAAAAAGGCCATCACGTACTTTTTCATCCCATAATCATCTGCACCATATTTTGCTGCAGCAACAGAATCGTATGTCGTTCTAGGCATTTTTGATTCCAAATCTTGATGCATTTCTACTTCATTATTTGCACATGACGTTATCATTAGAATTGAAAAGAAGAAAAGTAAATGTTTCATAGTTTGATTTAATTTAGAATTAGATAAATATAGTAAAATCAATGAACATGATTTATTCTTTGGTTTTAATGCCATTTTCAGCAATAATTTTTTTAGCTTTTTTCTTTTTTGGCAATTTACTTTTAATTCTTGTTTTAGTTTCTTCAATATTTGAAATAAACCCTGAATCAAAGGCAAATGACTTGGCCTCTTTAACAAAACGCAACGCCTTTTTATAATTCTTTAAATGTTCATATAACATTGCTTTTTTCAAGTATAACATTGCCTTGTCAGATCCTTTTATGTTTAAAGCATAATTGATGAAAACTTCGGCTTCTGTATAATCTTCGTTCCATAATAACACTTTTAAGTAAGGTTCGTAGGCTTCAAAAGCATAAACATTTTCAGCTAAAGCTTGTTGGAAATAGTGTATCGCCTCCTCGTATTTAAATAATTGTTCTGCGTATACTTTCCCCATTATAGTTAGAGCCATTGTATTTTTTTCGTCATAAGAAAGTGCATAATGCAATGCCTCCATAGTCTCTTCCAAGTCGTACGGATAGTTTTCTAATGCTTTGAAAATGTAATGATTAATTATTGTTCCCATTGTTTTTTTAATTCTTGTTTCAATTTTAGTCTTTTTGACTTAAAGTTCTTTTCTGTCTTCTTTTTAAGTTTAAAATCACTGCCTTTAAAAATTCTAACAGGATTGCCTCTCTCAAGATTTAAATGATTCTCCCATTGATTTTGGGCAATTAATGTTATTTCTTCCAAATTATGATGGTTAACCTTTTGCTCTAAACGCCTAAATGCCAGTTTTTTATTCTGATGCTGAGAACGACTGTCCATAGCCAAAACTTGCAAGCCTGTTGGAATATGGGTTGCTCTTATGGCCGAGCTTACTTTATTGGCATGCTGTCCACCAGGACCTGAACTTCGAATAGCTTGATAGGAAACGTCAATAGTCTTGAGTTTTAACTGCTGTTCCGCTTTTATTTCGTAAAAGCCAATAAACCAATTTTTACGTTTGTGAAACTTCCTAAAGTTGGATTTCCCAATCCATTGTATGGTTCCTAACCAAGCTTTCAAAACACCCTCTAATTCTTTGGCTTGAAGCTGTACTGTTGCAGATTGTAACGTCCCATTAACTGGCCCTAACTCTCTATGCAACACCTGATAACCAATTTTTTGTTGGTTTAGCTCTTCAATAAAGTATTTTAAAACTTGAGCCACAACCCAACAACACTCTACTGGTCCTCTTCCAGATGTTATTTGTATTATTTTTTTCATGTTTTTTAGATTATTTTTTTCTAAAATTAGATAGACGATTTTACTCGTTCTAGTTTGATAATATCTAATGCATTCTAACAATTTTTGGAGTAAATGTTCCTAAAACTTCAACTAATTCTTGTTGATTAGCCATCACGTTGTTGATGTTTTTATAGGCCATTGGTGCTTCATCAACTCCTCCTCCAATTAGTTTTACATCATGTTTTTTTAATTCATTTTTTACGTTACTTTGTGTAAACTTCAACTTACATTGTCTTCTAGAATATAAACGTCCAGCGCCATGAGAAGCTGAATTTAAACTTTCTGCATTTCCTAACCCTCGAACAATAAAACCCGGAGCCGTCATCGAACCAGGTATTATACCTAGTTCATCTTTTTGGGCAGGCGTGGCACCTTTTCTATGCACAATACATTCCTTTCCATTTATGTCTTCTTTCCATGCAAAATTGTGGTGATTTTCAATTTTTACAACTGATTTGGATCCTAATAATTTTCCGATTCGGTAATGAATATCATCATGACATGCTTTGGCGTAATCGCCTGCTAAAGACATAGCAGCCCAATACTCTTGTCCATCGTGAGTATCCAAATCTAACCAAGCTAAATGTTGAACTTGTTTTGGCAAAGGGCATTGTTTTGCTGCTAAGTACGTATAATGTTTTGCGATGTTTGCCCCTAATCCTCGCGAACCACTATGTGACAATAATCCAATGTATTCTCCAGGCTTTAGTTTCCATGTATTGTTTTCATCTGAAATAGACACTGTTCCAAATTCTACAAAGTGATTGCCACTTCCAGAAGTTCCAAGTTGTTGATATGCTTTGGTTTTCAATTTTTTAACTATTGGAATTTCTCGAAATTCTATTCGTTCAAAAATCGCATGATCATGTTTTTTTGCATGTGTTTCATGCATTCCAAACTTTGTATGGTTCTTTAGAATGTTTTCTAACTGAGCTTGTTTGCCCCTAAGAAATGAAGCCTTTATTGGGTAAATACTTAAAGCCATTCTGCATCCAATATCTACTCCAACGCCATAAGGTATAACTGCATTTTCCGTTGCTAAAACGCCACCAATAGGCAATCCATATCCAGAATGCGCATCTGGCATTAAGGCACCTTGAACAGCAATTGGTAGCTTAAGCGCATCGTACAATTGTTGCTTAGCTTGTTGATCGATTTCATTTTCTCCATAAATACTAAAGGGAGCTCTTGTATGTCTCAATTCATGAAATCGAACTTCAACCGGCTGTAACAATGCTTCAACCACTTTTCCCCATATGGCATTTTTTGTATAGTTTTCAGGGTGTTTTAAAACATCCTTTGCCTCTTCAAGGATGCGCTCATGTTTTTCTTTTTTTCTGTATCTATTTATTTGACCAATAGCAATATTGATACTGTTGTTCTTTGGAAACCCTAATTTTATTAGGTCTTTCCCTCTTAATTTTCGTCCCATGATATATTGTTTTTTATTATATCTTTTACCTCGTGGATATGTTTTAAACCCTTAAACGTTATTGAAATTTCTTTCACCTCATATTATAGTACATTTAGTATAAGCTCTGAATAATTATATGCTGTATGCGCTTTTAGGGCATCTGACATGATACACCATTCTCTATATCCTTATGTCTTATTTTACACCAAGATGATATAAATGATTCTTGAGCTTTATCACTTAAGTTTTTGCACCCATTTTATGTTAATGTTGGTACGTCACGATAAACGAAACACTGACGTGCTTCAGGAGCCATTAACAGCATTATGTGTTAAAACTGGCGTCATTGACTTGTCGGAATTTTTGAATAAGTACTACACAAAAAAGTCCGAAACATTTGGCTTCGGACTCTTCGTATATTCGATAAAGAAGTTTATCGCTATTGAAAGATGTCGCGAAGCAGTAGCACCACAAAACCTAGTCTCGAATCAGTGCTATATTGTTTAAACTGTTTTTTCATTTGCTTCTTAGTTGTCCCATCTACTCTGATCAGGGTAATATTAATATTATGCTTAATTGCGGTGCAAATATAATGCATAATTTTTGTATTTGCCAAATATTTTTTTGTCTTATTAACCTCATTATCAGCTATATAACTAAAATATAGCATGTGAACTTCTTGTCCACATTTTGTAGATTCGTTAAGCTTTTGAAGTAATGCCACTTAGCTTTATAATTACAATTTTCAAATGAAGAAAATATTTAAAAAAAAAGCGTCCAAAATAATTTTGGACGCTTCTGGTTTTTATCTTTTAAAGCTAAATCACACAAAATCGAGATAGCTATTCAGCATCCTTATATTTGATTTTAAATGATTTTGCATAGTTTATTTTTTAATAATCGTGCAATAATAACAAAATTTGAGAAATATTTCATCTATTGAGTCCTGCATAAATTACGTCAGGGCATTTCATTAAGTTGACTGTTATTGCAGACTTAACGGGTCAAATAAGTTTACCTAAATTAATTTATTAGTGAAAATCCAAAAAAATCTAGTACCTCATCTGATTATTTAGAAATAGAATTATATCCAATTTTTAATCATTACTAAGTCGTTTAACAACAGCGTAATAGTCATTTCCCAACTCTAAATATCCTTGGTCGTAAATGAAAAAATACACTTTCCCTGTCTTCGTTGTATAAATACTTGTAAAATAATTAAAATTAAAACCTTGTCTTAAAAGCGCGTCTTTGGTAGTTTTCGTTTTTTGGTTAGGATTTATTTTTTCTAAAATTCGATAATTTTTTCGCAGGAGATTATTCGTGTTTCTTATTAAATTCTTTGTGTCTCGATTAATTTTGTTGTTGTAAGAATTCCTACAATAATCTGAACAAAATTTTTTATCAACACGTCCAATGACTTCTTTCCCACACTCAAGGCATTGTTTATTTGGATTAGACATGTTTGCATTTTAATTGTTCTGCTAAATATAACAAAATACCTCAACTTATCTAAGTTGAGGTATTTAATAATGAGATTATACCATTTATAACTTGTAATTACAAATGGTATTAAATAAGTTTATTCTACGATTATAAATTTAGATCTTCTGTTTTCTCTATGCTGCTCTTCTGTACAGTCATTACCACAATCGTTTATTGGATTTTTCTCACCCATACCTACTGCACTAAGTCGGCTTTTATCTATGCCTTTATCGACTAGATACTGTAAAGTACTTTGAGCTCTTGCTTCTGATAGCTTTTGGTTATAACTTTCCGAACCTCTACTGTCCGTGTAACTCTCGATTCGAATAACCAAATCATCATACTTTTTAAGTGTTTCGACAACTTTATCAAGTTCGAATGCAGCATCTGCTTTTATAGAATCTTTATCATAATCGAAAACGACATTAGAAAAAGTAACTTCTCTTTCCACAATTAGCACTTCGATTGGTTTAAGTGACAAATTTATCATCATTCTATCACCGACGGCTGTAAATGTCTCTGAACTACTTTCATAATCACTTAAGTTTCCTTGCATATCATACTCCATATTACTTAAGACCACAATCTCTGACTTACCTTCAGCATCTGTTTTAAGTTTTCCGATTTGATTATCTTCATCGTCGTAAACTAAAACTTCAACATTCGAAAGTGGCTTACCAGTATCCTGATTTACAACATTTACCACAAGATTTGTTTCTTCAAGAGGTACTAACAATTTCAGTTGGTAAATATTATCGTCTGTAGCATCTCCTCCTCTGTTACTTGATACATATCCCCGATCTACATTATTAAAATATGAGAATGCAAAATCGTCCATATTACTATTTACAGGTTCCCCTAAATTAACAGGATTTGAATAGGAGCCGGATTCGTTTGTTGTATAAAATACATCTAATCCACCTAAGCCCAAATGTCCATCTGACGAGAAAAATAATTTACCATCTGAATCTACAAAAGGAAAATTCTCCTTACCCTCGGTATTTACAGTTGGACCTAAATTAACTGGTTTTCCATACGTTCCGTAATCATCATTTATGCTTACCATGTAAATATCAGATTCTCCATAGCCTCCTTCCATATTACTTGAAAAGTACAAAGTAGAATCATCAGGACTTAAAGCAGGATGGCTTACTGAGTATTCTGAACTTGTAAACGGTAAAGGCTTTACATTGACCCATTTATTATTAACAAATTGTGCAGAATAAATTCTTAACTGGCTAATTCCTTCACTGCTTGTATTGTATTTTTTGTCCAGAACATCATTTCTAGTAAAGTACATTGTACTACCATCCTTTGTAATAGCAACTGTCCCCTCGTTGAACTTTGTATTGACATCACCTTTAACAGCTTCCTCATTCTTAAATGTCCCCGCAACATTTTCTGCTCTATATATTTCGGTTGTCGGTTGCATATTCCAGCCGTATGTTCTATTAGACTTATTCCTTGAGCTTACAAAATAGAGATACGAATCAGATTCAAAGCCTCCAAAATCTGACAAATCTGAATTGATGTCTAAAATAGTTGCTTCATACTTTGGTGTCATCATTGTAAGGTCTTCGGCATAATTTGGATTTGCCATAAAGGCCATAGCTCTTGAATCGTCCGATGCCAATTCCGAAAACTTATTTAATGCTTTTTTAGCTTCGTCAGTTTTTCCGCTTGAAGTTAACATTTGAGCATACTTAAAATAGTCTTCGGCTGTTACCTCTTGAGCATTTTTAAGATATAAACCATAATAGTACGCAGATTGTTCTGCGTTTGAAATGTTAGAATTAGCAATGGCTAATTGCTTATATACATACGCATCTGCCTTATTTTTCTTTATTAATTTTTCGTAATCTTTTATGGCATCAACAAATTCGAGTCTGTTAAAGTGTTGATCTGCTTTTTTGGTATCATCATTTTGAGCAATTACAAATTGAGTTGATATAGCTAAAATGAATAGTGTTTTTATTATTTTTTTCATGGTATACTGCAATATTAATATTAGAAATAACGTGGAGATAGGAATGTTTTCTTTTTAAAGTATAAATCAAATATGACAAATGCTTCATAAGAGTCTGTATCTAAAGCACTCGAAACGCTATCGTAAGCAAAACCTAATTGAATCCAATCCGTCGGTCTGAATCCAATAAGACCACTAAATGAGTCTCCTGTTCTATAAGATGCTCCTATTTCAAATTTTTCATAAAATAAAAAGTTTGCATTAATATCAATTGTCGCATCTGTAGCAAAATCAGTTTTGATCATTGTGGAAGGCTTGAATTTAATATTCTCATTAAGATTGAAGACAATACCAGCTGTTGTAAATAAATGCTGTGTTTCATTACCATAAGTAATTCCATCATCAGCATCCAAGTGCGTTGAATCCAAAAAATTCGGCATAGAAACACCTAGATAATAGTTGTCTGAGTAAAAGAAAAATCCTGCGCCAACGTTAAAAAAAGTTTCACTGAAAGGAACTAAAGCTGGATCACCTGGATCTTGTAAAATTAAACTTCCTAAGTCAAAAAACGAGGCACCAGCTTTTAAACCAAATGCCAATTTATGCTTTTCTCCTAAATCTAAAGTATAAGAAAAATCCGCAAAAAAAGTATTTTCTTCTACTGGACCTAGTCTATCTGAAATAGCACTTAATCCTACACCAACTCCATTTCCGACAGGTGTATGAGCTGCAAAAGTAAATGTTCTAGGTCCATCAGGAATATCGGTGTATTGGTCTCTAAAAAGTAAACCAACAGACAAGCTTTCCTTGGAGCCTGCATAAGCCGGGTTAACAACATTCATGTTGTACATGTATTGCGTATATTGTGGGTCTTGTTGTGAAAATGCATCCGGCATGCATAGTAATCCTACAAAACTTGCTATTATAAAAATTTTCTTCATGGTAATATTCATTAAGGTTTATGTGTTGGTAATTTATTGAGGAGCATTAACATACACCCAGCCTTTGATAACTAAACTGTTATTTCCAAGTTTTGTGCTAGGATTTTCTAATTCGATGACGTAAAAATAGGTTCCAGTAGATAACTCGTTACCATTTTCATCCTGTCCACAGAATGTATTTACATAATTATTCTCTTCAAATACCATTCGTCCATATCTATTAAAAACTGTCATTTTTCTAATACCAGATTCATCACTTAACCATTGTAAGTCCATACAATTATTAAATTGATCTTCATTTGGAGAAATACCTTGTGTAATTACACATTCTTGAACATTATATCCTCCAACACTTACTGTTTCACTGCTTACACAACCTTGATTGTCTACGGTAAGCGTGTAGTCGCCTTCGACCGATGTAGTCAAAGTTTGTCCTGTTTCTGTAGTACCGTTTGGCAAAGTCCAAGTGTAAGTAGCTCCACTTGGTGTAGAAGAGAAAATTGGTGTCAACGTAACATCGTCATCAGGGCACTTTATAGCATCCGCCAAACTTATATCCACTGTTTCGAGAAGTAATATATCAATAGAATTTGATGTTTGTAAACATTCACCATTTACATCAACATCTAAAAAGTAAGTTCCAGATTGTGTAACAGTTAATGTTTCGCCATTACTTCCATCACTCCAAAAGTAATTTACTTGACTTTCTTGTGCAGTTGTTAAATTAGGTAAATTAGGAAGCAAAGTTATTGTGTCCGAACCTCCTGTCCCTGTACAAAGCACGGTATCTCCTGTATCTGTAGATATTGTAACTGTTGCGTCTATAGCTTCTACAACAAAGGATGCCGTATCTGAACAACCATTATTATCTACTGTAACAACATAAGTTCCTCCAGCTGTAATATCTAAAGTGGCCATGTCTCCAGTAATAGGATTACCATCTAGAGTCCAAGAATAGGTCGGATTTACCAAATTATTTAGGTTCATAGGTGTTGCATCCAAAGTATTAGTGTCACCAATACATAATGTTGGCAATCCATTTATACTCACCATTGGATCTTCATAGAACGTAAAGGTTTCTGTAACCGACTCGTCGCATCCATTAAATGTAGTAGTGACCGTATAAGTTCCACTCTGTGTTACTTCTATTGTAGGCGTAGTTTCGTTTGTACTCCATGTATAAGTTAAGTCGTTGTCTATTTGGTCCTGAGTTAACCCAGTAAAACTAGGTGTCAAAGTAATTGTTTCTCCTTGACCAATACATGAATCAGATGGTGCAGGTAATGAAACTGAATAATCTATTAATTCAACCACAATTGAGTCTGTTGTTATACAACCATTATTATCTACTGACACTTCATATGTGCCTCCACTTGTAATATCTAAAGTAGCCATATCACCTGTAATAGGATTACCATCTAAGGTCCAAGAATATGTAGGAGATGTAAGGTTTGCTAAATTTGATGGTGTTGCATCAAGTGTATTTGTCAATCCATCACATAGAAATAGATCGCCTGTAATGTCTACAATAGGATTATTAAAAAATGTAAATGTTTCTGTAACAGACTCATCGCAACCTTCAAAAGTAGTTGTGAGGGATACTGTCTGACCTTCTGTAATGTCTATAGAAGGGGTAGTAAATGTTCCAGTATCTGTTGTCCAAAGGTAGGTAACATCGTTGTCAATTTGATCTTGTGTCAATCCTGTAAAACCGGCATTTAAAGTTACAATGTCTGTATCACCAATACAAGAAACCCCAGGATCTGTAATACTTACTTGATAATCGATCAGATTTACTATAAATGTATTTGGAGCATCGTCACAAGCATTGGCATCGACAATAACTTCGTATGTTCCACCATCTGTAACAGTCAAGGTTGAACCAGTTTCTCCAACAATTTCAACACCGTCCTTGGACCATGAATAGTCTATACTTGAATATGCCGCAGCATTAGTAGGTGCTCCGTCCAATACTAATGTATCTCCTGCACATAATGTAAAAGGTAATGATGGATCAAAAGTAGGTTGTGGGTAAAACTCTATAACTACTTGGTTGGATACACCAAAACAAGCAGCTCCGGTAGATCCAATCTGGATACCTACTTCGTAAGTACCTGGCTGTGTAACATCAAGTGTTTGTCCGTTTTCTCCAGGAATTATATTACCGTCTACTGCCCAAAAGTACTGAATATTTGTTGCGCTAAAACCAGCATCTAAAGTAACCACATCTCCTTCGCATGGGGCTGTACCATTTATAATTGTAATATCAGGCCCTAAATCAATTCCACCTAAATCGAAAGAAGAAGATTCCAAAAACACTGCCGTATTTAAAATGGTATCACCTCTGTCTGCTACAGCTAACTTAATACTATAGGTTTGTCCTGGGATGACTTGTGCAGTAGCTGCAAGTGGAACTGTTCTCCCAAAATACATCGATGTCCCATCGTCTTCTCCGGCAGTATCATAAAGCTGAGGTACTGCAAATTCTCCAAGGGATCCAGGTCCACAAGTTGCTGTAAGGTCATGAACATTAGTAGGATTTACCGGAATATTAGTGCCTGGTAAAGTCGCAATATTAAGACCTCCTAGGTCCAGAGTCAAATCAGGGGTATTAGGATTTGCATCATGATTGTAATCGTTTACATTCGAAATTCCTGGACCGCTTAATATAAAGGCAAATGTATCTGCGAATGTACATACAAACGTAGGGTACTCATCCGAAGCAAGAAAATAATTAAAACTTATCTCCTCCACAAAAGGGATGAAATCAAACTCTATAACTGTAGCATTATTGGTGTTACCTGGTTCATTAATTAAGGCTTCTAAATCTGGATCCCCTACCCAACTTCCACCTCCGTTTTGTACAGGTGCTCCAGTAGGAATCATATCTACCCCATTGGAAGCCAATACAATACCTGAGGTAAATGGAAAAGGCGGAACGGATACTGTACCATCGAATGCTGCAAAACTTAAAAACGTTTCTCCTCCAACAGTACTATTGTTTGGTGAAGTTATATTACTAACTTCTGCACAGTTACCTAGGACAAGAATATCGTCAACAAGTTGCTGGACAGTTTGAGTGTCGTCTATGGTAATAGGCGTTTGAGCTTGAGTGTAAAACAAACCCAACCCAAACATGAGTAAAAGTAAAATTCTTTTCATAGTATACTTTGTTTAATTGTTAATTTATTGTTCTCTATTTATATAAATCCATCCTTTATGGATAGCTCCGTATGTATCATCTGTTCTGTCGAACTTAATGACATAGAAATATGTGCCCGTTTCTAACATATTTCCATTATCAGATTGACCAAAGAATTCATCCCTATAATTATCTTTCTTGTAAACTCTTTGACCGTATCTATTAAATATTTCTAAAGACGAAATCCCTGATCTATCATCTAAAAACCGTAAATCTAATTTATCATTTCTGCCATCTACAGTTCCAGTTGAAAGCCCTTGGGTAATTACGCATTGCCCAACATCATAGTAATTAAGTGCAATGCTTTCTTCAAGAATGCAATCTTGTCCAATTGTGGCAACTACAGTTACTGTTAATGAGGAACTTGAATTCTGTTGTGGAATTTGGTAATTACTTAAAACATTGGTCATTTCCGTTTGTACTTCTCCGTTGACGGTCCACATAAAATCGGCTTCTGCCAACATCGCATTATTAAGAACTGCTGTTAAAGTAACAAATTCACTTGGGCAGAATAAATTATCCTGATCGTCTGAAGTTATGGAAAGTTGGATATCATTTCTTAGTTCTAAGACAATTGTATCAGAAGTACTGCACGTTGGATCGTCAAAATAAACTTCTACTTGGTATGTCCCATAGCCAAAGTCATCAGGGTTTAAAGTAGCGGTTGAAACATTCAGTGGATTTCCATTAAAGCTCCAAGAATAATTGACATTCTGTCCATTTGCATTTGATGGAGTAGCGTCAAGAACAAATTCACTTAAATCACAAATTGAGGAATCTGGACCTAATTCGAGTATTGGACTTTCGTTAAAGGTGTAAATTACACTTTCTGTCACAGGACAACCATTAATGGTTACAGTCACAGTATACTCGCCAGAATTATTAACTGTAATGCTATCTGTTGTTTCACTTGTACTCCATAGATAAGTAGCGTTAGTAGCATCTGTACCAACTACACTTGCCGTTATCGTCTGAGGTTCTGCATCGCAGAAGCTTTGATCTCCACCTAAATCAACATTAAATATTGCACCATCAATAACTATTGTATCTATAGCTGTACAGACAAATAATTGATTGTCTGCTGTGACAGTTGTTGTTGAAATTTCTACACTATAAGTTCCAGGTAAATTTACATTTAAAGTATTTTGAGTCTCTCCTGTAATTATACCAGTTTCGTTGGACCAAAGGTATTCTACAGCCGTAAAATCGGATGAGTTTGAAACTGTGGCATCAAGAGTGATAGATTGGCCTTCACATAAATTCTGATCATCGCCTAAGTCGAATAATGGCTCTTCTGCAAACGTATAAATAACACTTTCTGTTACAGAACATCCATCAATTGTAATTGTTACCTCATATGTTCCTGTAGAATTCACATCTATTGAAGAAGTAGTTTCGTTTGTATTCCAAAGATAAGTTGCATTACCCGGGTCTGCACCGATGACATTTGCTGTAATCGTCTCAAGATTCGTGGCATCACTTGGACAGAAGGTTTGGTTTCCTCCTAAATCTATTGTAAAATCTGCTGATGTCACAATAATATTAAAGACACTTACACATGTTAAATCGTTACCATCTGTATCTACATTCAAGCTTGTAGTTGTGTATTCAATTGAATAATTTCCAGGTACCGAAACATTTAAGGTTGGTTGTACTTCTCCAGCAATAGGACTACCTTCCAAATACCATTGGTAAGAAATTGAATCATAATCACCAAGATTTAGTACAGTAGCATCAAGTGTAATTACACTGTTACTACATATCGAGACTGTATCTACCAAATTATTGTCAGGACTTTCTATAAACGTCACAGCAAATTCTTCGGTTGATATCTCTGTACCGTTAAGTGTAAGAATCTGGTAGGTTCCAGGCTGATTAACTGTTAGTGTTGGCGTATTTTCTCCAGCAATTGGTGTAAAATCTTGAAGTGCTTCATCAAACACTAACCATTGGTACTGGTCCGCAGTTGTGTCTGTAGCATCAAGTATCACATCTTCTCCTTCACAAGCTACAACTTGATTGAATAAAACAATATCACAATCTGTAGAACCACTGCCAGTATCATCTGAGTTAATCTGTCCTAAACTAATAAACCCAGGATCACCATTAAAGTTGGTTATAAGTACTGCATAAATTTCACCAGTTTGCGCATTAGGAATTGTAAATGTCTCAACAGGAGCAGCAGAATAACTACAGTCTATGACGTTTCCGTATGGATAATTGTTATCAAATGTATTACTGCCACAATTGTCACAGCTATCTAAATCATTACAAAATTGTGTGTCCGTAAATGGCCCCCAAGCAATAAAGTCGACATCAAGAGGCGTTCCTACAGGATTTCCAGCGGCATCGAATTGCGTGTTTTGAACAATTTCGAACACAAGCTCACCTGCCTGATCAATTTGCAAGAAATACCAAACAGGATTTGGTTGTGTTGCTAAGCAGCCATAATTACTTAAGTTAGGATCTGCTACAGTCCCACTTGAATCATCCACATTTGGAAAAATTAAAGCCTGACCAGGTGCTGGTGCACAAAATGGCTCTGCACCAAAACAACCACAAGTTAGCAAATTCTGAGGTGGACTTGTTAATGTACAATTTACATCATCAACATTTTCAACTGTAAAAATCACATCTGTTCCAAGCGCATAAGGACCATAGATAAGCGTTGTTGGTGTTGTAACATTCTGAACTGGGTCACCTTGATTGCTTGTAATATCTAAAGATGAAGCAGAACCAATATCAATAATTTCAACTTCTACATTAAATTGTTCATTTCCATTTGTACAATCCCCTATTACATTGTAATCAACTTGAGGATTAACACAAGTGGCACAGGACACTGTAAAATCAATAGGATTTATGTTTCCTGAACTTTGGCATGAAATAGATCCATCAGGTGTGACTTGAAGCGTAATGGTACCTCCAGTAGATTGAAAGCTCAGCCCTGATAAGTCGCCAGTATTCCCGTAATCGTTATAAATTTCAGAACCATCTGAATCTAAAATTATCAGCTCGTCAAAATTATTTTCGACGTTACCAGAATTGATGACTAAATTTAAAGGAGAGCCATCACTACTTACAAAAATAAATTCTTCAACTATTCCCGAATCATAGCAAAATACAGTATTTACTGGTCCCGCCGTACAATCTACAAGAGTTGTTGTACAGAAATCTTGTGTAAATTGTCCAGAAAAAGCCTGACAATTTACATCTTGGTTGTTTATCGCAGTGAGCTCTACAACAGTTCCATTCGGATAAGGACCAAAAGTAACAATGCCTGTCGCTGAGACAGTTTGCACAGCACTGCCTTGATTATCTGAAATATCTAAATCTGTAGCTGAACCTAAATCGACAACATCGGCTTCTACAAAAAATTGAGGAGCATTTAAACAGTCGTCTATGAGTTGGAAATTGACTTGTGGATTAGTACATGTCGCACAAGAAACCGTTAAGTCTATAGGATTAATAGTTCCGGACCCTTGACAATCTATTGAGCCATCAGGAGTTACTTGAACAATTAAAGTATCTCCAGAAGACTGGAAATTTAATCCCGTTAAATCTCCCCCATTACCATATCCATTAAAAAGTTCAGTACCATCTGAATCTAAAACAATAAACTCGTCAAAATTATTTTCTACATTACCCGAATTAACAACCAAATTTAAAGGCGATCCATCACTACTCACAAAGGTAAATTCCTCATTAATGCCAGAGTCGTAACAAAATACTGTGTTAAGTGGACCTGCTGTACAATCTACTAAAACAGTTGTACATACATCTTGTGTAAATTGTGGAGAAATTGATTGGCAATTTGCATCTTGATTGTTTACAGCGATTAACTCTACAACAGTTCCATTTGGATAAGGACCAAACGTTAATATTCCGGTTGAAGAAGCAGTCTGAGGCGGATTTCCTTGGTTATCAGAAATATCCAAATCTGTTGCAGAACCTAAATCGACAACATCAGCCTCGACAAAAAACTGTGGCGCATTTATACAATCGTCAATGAGCTGGTAATTAACCTGTGGATTAACACATGTCGCACAAGACACAGTTAAATCTATTGGATTTATAGCCCCAGAGCCTTGACAATCTATTGAACCATCTGGTGTCACTTGAATTGTTATCGTATCTCCAGTTGATTGAAAATTTAAACCTGATAAATCGCCTGCATTGCCATAGCCGTTAAATAGCTCTGTTCCGTCTGTATCGAGCACAATAAACTCATCCCAATTATTTTCTACATTACCCGAATTAACGATAAGATTTAAAGAAGAACCATCACTACTTACATATGTATATTCCTCTAAAACTCCTGAAGAATAACAAAAAACTGTATTTACAGGACCAGCCATACAATCTACAACTGTAGTTGTACATAAATCTTGCGTAAATTGACCTGAAACAACCTCGCAATTTGCATCTTGATTGTTTACTGCAGTAAGCTCTACAACAGTGCCATTAGGATAAGGACCAAAAGAAACTATTCCTGTAACAGATACTGTCTGGACTGGACTACCTTGGTTATCTGAAATGTCTAAATCTGCAGCTGAACCTAAATCTGTAACATCGGCTTCTACAAAAAATTGAGGTGCATTCACACAATCGTCAATCAATTGGAAAGTCACTTGAGGATTTGTGCATGTTGCGCAAGACACGGTATAATCTATAGGATTAATTCCTGTAGAACCTTGACAATCTACAGACCCATCTGGTGTAACCTCTAAAGTAATGGTATCTCCAGACGATTGAAAACTAAAACCTGATAAATCGCCTGCATTCCCATCACCATTATATAATTCTGTCCCATCTGAATCTAAAACTATAAATTCATCCCAGTTGACTTCTACATTTCCTGAATTAATAACTAGATTTAAAGATGAACCATCACTACTGGTGTAAGTAAAACTTTCATTAACACTAGAGGCATAACAAAAGTTATTAGAGATTGGACCTATATTGCAATCTACTATATCTTGGGCTGATGTATTAAGAATTATAAAAAATGCTAATATAGCCCCAAAGTAAAATTTATTCATCCAAATATAGTTTTGGCTGTGAATATAAATAAATTGTTATAGATACGTTAAACATATCTCAACAAAAATTAGTACAAAAATCTTTTTAACAAAAAAACCGTCCTTAGAGGACGGTTTTTTTGTTAAGGATGTAAAAGATGTTACCTTTTAATTACTTTAAAGGTCTCATTAATATTACCTATTTGCACCTGTGCTATATAAAGACCTCTTGTTAATTTGTTTAAATCGACAGTTTCAGTCGGATTTGAAAGCTTTTGATTTAAAACTTCCTGACCTTTTAAGTCATATAGTTTTATTTCTGAAAATGACTGATTAGCAGAAAGATTTAAAATGTTTAAATTATTTGTAAAGTAGTCAAAATCTAATGTTTCAAATTCATTGACAGATAGTGTTTCGTCTATAGTATAATCAAATACCAATAAAAATCCTGTTGCGGTGTTTGGAGGCAAGTTAACAGTTGTTGTCTTAAACACAAGGTGGTA
The DNA here is from genome assembly GCA_030429455.1 of Bacteroidia bacterium. Classification (GTDB taxonomy): domain Bacteria; phylum Bacteroidota; class Bacteroidia; order Flavobacteriales; family Flavobacteriaceae; genus Psychroflexus. Next base: position 38,710 of record JAUIFC010000008.1, read on the forward strand.
TAAACCAGTAGTCGAAGGTGTAAATTGCCCGGCGTTTGTAAGAGCCTGATTATCAACGTCAGCAAACGCTCCATTTTGTGCAATCCCGGTATCGGTAAAGATAGACGTTCCCGCATTTGCATCTGCCACAGTATTACCAGAGGCCATCAGCACTTCTAAATCTTCACTGGCAGGTCCACCCCCACTATCAGCACCATTGTATCTCACTGAAATATCATATGTATTTCCAGCTGTTAAGTTGATTGCTGGAGAAAACAAATAGTCTTCTTTTTGAGTATCGTTAGTACCATTGGTAGCAAAAGTGCTAAAAATGCCTGGAGAAAGCTCTAAGGTTTGTTGGATCCATGCCGTACCATTTCCATCTTGGTCTATAACTGTATAGCAGCTATCAAAATTTGCTCCACTATCAAAATCTTCTGTAATAGGAAATCCAGAATACACCATGTTACAATCAGTAGGATTTAAGAAATTTACTGGACCAGTAGGCACACTTGTTCCAGACGCGCAAACTGCATTGACATACACATCATAATAATTGCCTTCTAATAAACCTGTTAATTGTGTAGAAGTAGTTGATATTCCTGAGATTACTGTTCCATTTCCAATGGCAAATCCTTCTACACCGTATTCTACATCGAAGGTAGTCATTCCTCCATTTGGATCTGTCCATGATACATCTGCTGTTGTAGCAGTAATATTGGTAACAGTAACATTTTGGGGTGCGTTACAACTTGTTTTTGTAAGCAAAAATTCGACTGTTGATGGTGCCACATTACATCCACCATCAGTTTGAAATTCCTCGAGTATCAATGTGAAACTAGAATCGTCATTTTGATTAAACGTACCTGTTGTAGCTGCTGGACCTAGTGTAATATTGCCCATCTGGTCACAAGTTAAAAATGTATCTAAACCTGCATCTACAATCACATCGCTTCCATTAGGGCAGTCTAAAGTGAAAGTCACATCCATAGCTGGCTGATCGGGAGGTAGGGCTTCTGCATAAACAGCAGAAAAAACTCGACCATTTGGCGTAGCACCAATACTCAAAGTAACTACTTGTGATTCAAATGAAGGTACATTTATAGCAGTATTATTTGGGGTAGTTTGTACAATGTTGTAATCTCCAACAAAAGCAGTTGGTGGAATTGGACACTGTGCATTAACGGTATATCCCATTAATGTAAATAAAAGTAAGCATAAAAGTTTTTTCATAATATATATTTTAAAATAGAATTGTAAATTTAAAATAAAAATCACAATACAAAATAAAAAACCACCATATTGGTGGTTTTTTTATCTAGAATAATTTTAGTCTTATTTCTTCACAAACTTAAAGGTCTCCACAGCATTGTTTATTTGAACTTTTGCCAAATAAACACCAGAGTTAAGTCCATTAATGTCCACAACTTCATTTTGACTAGAAAGATTTTTAGACATCATTTCTTGCCCTAACAAATTGTAAAGTTTCACTTGGCTTAAAGACTCGTTAGAAGTTAAGTTTAACATATTTTGTGCATCTACAAAATAGTTAAAGTTTATAGTGTTAAAATCATCTACTGAAAGAGTTTCGTCGACAGTATATTCAAAAACTAGTAAAAAACCAGAAACACCACCCACTTGAAGAGGGGAACCTGTACTTTTAAAGACAAAGTGGTAATCACCAGACATTGTAGGTGTAAAAGTGCCTGTTCCTGTTAGTGCCTGAGCTTCCACATTTGCAAAATCACCGTTTTGTATTATACCAGTATCAGTAAAAATAGAAGTACCCGCATTTGCGTCTGCTACAGTTGGCCCTTGAGCAACAAGAATTTCAATATCTTCGTTTGCTGGACCTCCGCCACTATCAGCACCGTTATACTTAAAAGTGAAATCGTAAGTATTACCTGCCGCTAAAGTAAAGGCTGGCGTAAACAAATAATCCTCTTTTTGAGCACCATTTGTACCATTTGTAGAGAAGTAAGAAAGAACATTAGGTTGATTTGTGTCTAATGCAAGCTCTTGCTGAATCCAAGCTGTTCCATTTGCATCTTCGTCTATTACTGTGAAACATCCTGTAAAATCAACACTGCTATCAAAATTCTCAACATAAGGGAAAGAAGTCGTACAATTTGGAACTTGTGCAATTAAATCAAAATCAAATCCACCACCGTTCCATCTGTCGTCCCAAGCGATGTAATAAGTCACCCCAGACTCTGCTAAAAAGTCAACTTCGGAAAGGAAGTTATTGTTTGCTATGTCATCATTTCCAGCCAAGCATGTTAGATTTCCGCAAGTTCCTGTGTAAATATGGACTCTTGTATCGTCAGAATTTACAACACCGTCATTTTGAGGTAAATTTGTTGTAATAGTAACTACTTCCAATTGAGAAGGTGTATAAGAGTACCATTCGCCGCCTGTAGCTCCAGCTCCATTGGCCGCGCATATAGGAGCGGGGATTTCAGTTCCATCAATTGTTCCAACTGTGGTAGTACCAGCTGTAACTGCAACAGCCGTTGCACATGTATCTTGGGCATTTATGCCATAAGACACTAAACATAAAAGTAATAATAAAGTAATTTTTTTCATAGGTATAAATTTTTGTAATAAAAATGTAAATATAAATAAATGTGCTTCACAACAGCAAATAAAATCTTAATTTTAGCGACTAAAACCATATAGTGAAGGTAGTTGAACAAATAAAAGCACCCATAAGTCACGAAATGGAGCTTTTTGAGAAAAAGTTTTCGCTTTTCATGTCCTCGAAAGTAGCCCTTTTAAATAAAATCACACATTTTATAGTCAACAGAAAAGGGAAGCAAATGCGTCCTATGTTCGTGTTTTTGGTTGCAAAAATGGTCTCCGATGGCGAAGTGAATGATAGAGTCTACAGAGGTGCATCGGTTATAGAGCTTATTCATACGGCTACCTTGGTTCATGACGATGTGGTTGACGATTCTAACCGAAGACGAGGTTTTTTTTCGTTAAATGCTTTATGGAAAAACAAAATTGCAGTTCTTGTTGGTGACTATTTGTTATCAAAAGGATTACTATTATCCATAGACAATGACGATTTTGATCTCTTAAAAATTATCTCTATTGCAGTTAGAGAGATGAGCGAAGGTGAACTTCTACAAATCGAAAAAGCCAGACAATTAGACATTACAGAGGAGATTTATTACAATATTATACGTCAAAAAACAGCCACGCTTATTGCCGCTTGTTGTAGTATGGGTGCCGCTGCAGTGCTTCCTAATTCTTCACATATAGAAAAAATGAGAAAATTCGGTGAGCTTATTGGAATGTCATTTCAAATAAAAGATGACCTTTTTGATTATGGGGAAAAGAAAATAGGTAAACCAACTGGAATAGATATCAAAGAACAAAAAATGACATTGCCTTTAATCCATGTTCTTAACAATGCAAGCACTCGCGACAAAAGATGGCTCATCAATTCTGTAAAAAATCATAATAGAAACAAAAAGAGAGTAAACGAAGTCATCGAGTTTGTAAAACAAAACAATGGGTTGACCTATGCAAAAGAGCAGATGTATCTTTACCAAAAGCAAGCCCTAGAAATACTGAACACTTATCCAGAATCTATCTACAAAACTTCATTAGTCACTATGGTTGATTATGTGATCAATAGAGAAAAATAAGTTTCTACTCAGCTGAAGGATATTTAACTGACTTAAAACTTATTTGATTTTTACTTTTCTGAAGTTTCTTAGTTCGCATAAATTTGACTTATAATTATCTAATACATATTCAATGTCTTATGATTAGGTGTCTAAATATTTTTTAAGATATTTTTAATAATTTTGATAATCAATCAATTTTTGAACAAAATGACTTTAAAAAATCAATTATGTGTTTTTATAATGTTTTTAGTTTTTAGGACTGCTGCGGCCCAAGTTCATACCACATATTTATGGCACCTTCAACAACCCATATACTGGCCTGATCAAAGTGTAGCAAATCTTTATACCTATCAAAAAGTATGGGAATCTCAAATGCTAAAAATCAACGGCGGTAATAATTACCCTAGTGGGTTAGACCATCCGCTTAATGATTTGCAGCAAATTTTTAGTAAACCTGATCGGGTGAATGTTTACCAATGGGAAGCGAGAAATTCGATTAATACCATAATTTCACATCCTGATGCTGGTGCTCAGGTCAATTACGGAGGTAGTTTAATTGAGAATATCCAATCGCTTTCTGATGCAGGACAATGGGGCTACGTTCCAAATTGGACGTCATGGGTACAGGAAGCTCAAAACTGGAGCACGTCTGGAGGTTTTCCACGAATGGATGTTACAGCATTTACATGGCATCATGTTTTATCACCTTTAGTAAGCGACAGAGTATTAAGAAAAGAATTACAAGGGCATAAATACCTGGTGGAGAATTATTTTAATGGTACCGTATCCAAAGGCTATTGGCCTGCAGAGTGTTCATTCTCAGAGCGAAATATCCAAGTGTTAGTAGAAGAAGGTATAGAATGGACTGTTGTTGCAAATAGTCACCTGGCAAGAACATTAAACGATTATCCTATTAATTTTGGAACATCAGGTGTGAATACCAATCCACCAAATTTAGCAGATAAAGTATCTACCAATGGTAATAATTGGTGGAGTGGACAGATTGACGGACGTGGAGGAACATTTGCTGCACCTTACAGTTATCAGGCACACAAAGCTAAATATGTCAATCCAGAAACAGGGCAAGAATATAAAATCACCGTGGTGCCAATGGCAGATTTGCTAAGTTATAAAGATGGTTTTTCTCAACAAGGAACTACAGATATAGATGCCAATATTGCCCCTTATGATGATCCTAATAAACCAAGTATAGTTCTTTTGGCTCATGATGGAGATAATGCTTGGGGTGGCGGAGCAAGCTACTACCAGCAGGCGGTTCCTGGTTTTACAAATGCAGCGAGTGCTCAGGGCTATTCGCCAACAACTATTGAACAGTTTTTAAACGATCATCCTGTGGCAGATTCAGATGTTGTTAAAGTTGAAGATGGTTCTTGGGTAAATGCGGCGAATGACTGGGGTAGCCCTCAATTTATAAACTGGTTATGGCCCATGTACACTTCAAATTTTGAATTTGATCCTAATGGATGGACAGAAGACGCCAGAAACTGGTCGGTACTTACGGCAGCAGAAAATTATGTTTTGATGGCAGAAGATTTGGAAGGCGGAACAGATATTCTAGACATAGTGAATCCTTCAGCGTCTTCAACCAATGCAGAACTCGCTTGGCATTTTTTATTACCAGGTTTTACCAGTGGTTATATGTACTATGGTAAATCCATTGATATGGAAATCAAACAAACCATCGCCGCTAACAATGCCGTAAATTATGCTCAAACGGTTATCGATAATAATCCTGGTGTGGATAACACACCGCCATCAGTCTTTGTACCTCAACGCTATCCCTACAATCCTGGAGAAATAGGATTTGGACCTACATATGGTTACCAACAGCATTTAAATTCAGCCGATTTTACAGTTTGGACATTCGCTCACGATGTAAACGGCTTAGCTTCTATCGAATTAAAATACCGTGCAGATAACGATGGTGTAAATCCATTAAGTTCCAATGAAAATGAAATTTATGCTGGAGGTCAAGAAGTAGGTACTTGGCTAAGTATTCCAATGACAGAGCGTGTTTTTCCTAAAGGAAACATTACAAACGATCCTGAGATAGACTTTTTTGTATTGCCGACGCATATTGCAAATGAATATTATGCAGAAATACAAGGCCTGTCTGAAGTATTAGTGGATTATTATATCGAAGTTACCGGATAACAACAATAATGTTACAAAAACAAAAATTCAGCACGTTTGGGTAGGAGAGAATCTAGATGTAACTCCAAGTATTAGTTTTACACCAGAGGATAATTACTCTGCAACTTCAATAGATGTTACTATAACTGCAACAGATTCTACAGATCCGAATCCTACAATTTATTATACCATTGATGGCAGTACACCAACCACATCTTCTCTATCAGCTGTAGGCAGTGTTACGGTGAATATTACCCAAACCACTACCTTTAAAGCTTTTGCGATAGACATGGATGGCAATTCATCAGACGTGGTTACAAAAACTTATAATATTGGAAGCATTCAGGGGTTTTGGGTGTACTTTAAGCCTCCTACGAGTTGGACAGTTACACCACGCGTGTATTGGTGGAATGTTCAGCCTTCTGATGCCATGCCAACTGCTTCATGGCCAGGTGAACAGATGTTGGTTCATGACAGTCAATGGTATAAATACCATTTTGATGGTGTGTCTTCAACCAACTTGATTTTTAACGATGGAAATCCAAATGGCGTAGTCGATGTTACCCAAACACCAGATATTACTGGGATTACAGAAGAAATATGGTACGAATGGGGTGTTGGTATTTTGGATGTAAATACACCTGAAATCAATTTGAATACCAAGATTTATCCAAATCCAGCTGATAGTTTTATTAGAGTAGAAGCCGATGTGCCCTTTTCTTTATATAAAATTTTTGATGCTCAAGGCAGACTCGTCTTGAAAGGTGAAATAAAAAATCAAAATATTGATGTAAGTCGTCTCTCTAATGGAAAATTTATTTTGGAATTACAGGATAAAGATCAACACAAAAAGACGATACGGTTTATTAAATGATCCCTAGCCTTGGAAATTCTGTATACATATCCAGAATCTGTCTATGGATCTTCATTAGTCACTATGGTTGACGATGTGATCAATAGAGAAAAATAAATTGCCAAATGCCTAGAAAAATGGGGTTATAATTCCAATATATCAGGCCTAGTACATCTTACAACATTCAATTATTTGTATCTGTTTTTTAAACAATCAACAGATAAGTATGATTTCATCTATTTATAAAGAAATCATTTAACGCTATTATTAATTTTTATTAAATGAAATTTATTATTTTCATCCCAAATATATATTAACTTAAAACTAACAATAATGAAAAACAATCACTTTAAGTACGTTCTAGCCGTCATGGTTATGATGTTTACTTTAGTTTCTTTTGGACAAAATCAAAAAGAGAAAGAAAAAATTACAGGACGTTATGACAAAGATGCAATTAATCAGTTGCATAGGCAGTTAAGCGCAAAGGCTATTAAGGAAAAGCAAACTGCCCTTCAAGCAGCCAAATTAAACAATTGGCCTATTGTCATCGAAGAAAATGGCAAGTATGCAGAATTACAACGCTTAGCACCAGACGGTTCTCCTATATATTATACAACTTATAATGTTGATGCTGCAAAGTCTACTCGAACCGATCACATAAACATAGGAGGCTCTTTGGGTCTAAATCTCGATGGACAAAATATGACGGCACACGTATGGGATGGAGGTATCGCAAGGTCGACTCATCAAGAATACGATGGTCCTGGAGGAAATAATCGATTTTCGGTTGGAGACGGGTCATCATCCCTTAATTTTCATGCTGCGCACGTTACAGGAACAATAATTGCTTCTGGGGTACAACCAGCTGCAAAGGGAATGGCACCACAAGCACAGGCAGTGGGTTACGATTGGAATAATGACATTCCTGAAGCCACAGCTGCCGCTAATAATGGTATGCTAATATCCAACCACTCGTATGGTTGGGTTCCAGATGCACTTCCCGATTATGTTTTTGGAGCATACCTTACAGAAGCAAGAGATTGGGATAATGTGATGTATACTGCTCCTTATTACCTTATGGTTGTTGCTGCAGGGAATGATGGGAATGAAAATTACAATGGTTCTCCATTAGATGGAAATGCAGGCTATGATAAATTAACAGGACATTCGACTTCAAAAAACAATTTGGTCGTTGCCAACGCACAAGATGCAAATATAGATGCTTCTGGAAATTTGGTTTCAGTAAGTATTAATGGAAGCAGTTCACAAGGACCGACTGACGATTATAGAATTAAACCTGACATTACAGGAAATGGTACTGGACTTTATTCTACATACCACAACAGCGATACAGCTTACAACAGTATATCAGGAACATCAATGGCATCACCTAATGTTGCTGGAACGCTTTTATTACTTCAACAACATGCTAATAATCTAAATGGAAGTTACTTGCGCGCTGCGACCTTAAAAGGTTTAGCACTTCATACCGCAGACGATGCTGGTCCAAGCGGTCCAGACGCTGTTTATGGGTGGGGATTACTGAACGCTAAACGTGCAGCAGAAACTTTAAGTGAAGATGGCAACGCATCAGAAATTAGTGAATTGACTTTAATGGTTGGGCAGACTTACCAAATATCCGTAGAATCAGATGGCATAAACGACTTGATAGCTTCAATTTCTTGGACAGATTATCCTGGAAATCCAAGCTCAGCATTAAACTCTAATACTCCAAAGTTGATTAATGACTTGGATATCAGAATCACAAAAGGCGGCACAACATATACACCTTGGAAGCTAACAGGAGTTACGACCAATACTAAGGGTGACAATATTGTAGATCCATATGAGCGTGTTGAAGTCGCAAATGCAAGCGGAAATTATACGATTACAGTATCTCACAAAGGTAACTTGATAGGTAATCATCAAAACTATTCTCTTATTATTACTGGATTGTCAAATACGCCTGTTGTTTGTAATGCAGTTACGCCTACAAATGTCACAGTATCTGCTTTTGCAGATACAACGGCTACGATTCTTTGGGATGCTGTTCCAAGTGCATCATACACCTTTAGATACAGAGAGGTTGGAGGCTCATGGAACACAATGCCTTTAGCAGGAAATTTAGTTAATCTCACAGGTCTTACTCCAGAAACTACATACGAAGTAAGTGTAAGAAGTGAATGTCCTGATGCTACGACATCTTCTTACAGCAGCATTGTTAATTTTACTACAGCGCCGTTACAATTGGACTATTGTGACTCTGAAAGTGTAAGTGTAAATGACGAGTACATAAGTAAAGTAGAATTAAATACCATTGATAACAGTTCTGGTGCCCAACAATATTCAAATTTCACTAATCTCTCTACAGATTTGACACAAGGTAATACATATACCATAGCGGTAACTCCTACTTGGACAGGAACAATTTTTCAAGAAGGGTATGCTGTTTGGATTGATTACAATAGAGACGGAGATTTTGAAGATTCAGGAGAACAAGTATGGACGCAATCGCCTACAACAAATACACCAGTAAGTGGTTCATTTACAATTCCTAATAGCACTATAATTGGCAACACAAGAATGCGCGTTTCTATGCAGTATAATGCTGTACCAGCACCATGTGGTACTTTCACTTGGGGCGAGGTAGAAGATTATACTGTTAATTTGGTAAGTTCTAATACAGAAACAGATTTTTTAACATTTAGTTTTGCAGAACAAACTCAAGAAGCGACGATAGATGATACCAATCATACCATTGATGTCGAAGTGGTCTCTGGAACTAACACTTCCAATTTGATTGCGACATTCACCTTATCCTCTGGTGCTACAGCGAG
>JAUIFC010000181.1 GCA_030429455.1 Bacteroidia bacterium
ATGGAAAGATATCATAATAGAAACCATCAAGGCATAAACGAAAAACCTATCAAAAAGTATAAAAATGTTGCTTAAAAATTCAACTAAGAATCAACAGATAATGGTCTAAACTAATCGAGGTATTTTAATTGTTGTTTTATTATTAATAGTAATTAGATGATGTTTTAGATTAAACTTTATTAAGACTTTCCCTTTCTGAAATGAAAGCTTAATATTTTAAACTTCAATATAGATAAATGACATTGGTATGCGCCAGACTTTTTCAGTAAAATCTATCTAAAGTTTAACTTTTATAATGTGTTTTTTAAATTATTGATTGGAGTTAGCTAGGGCGTAGACCTTATACTGTTTATAATTTTTGAGCAACATTAATTAGTTCCATTGATAAAAAATGGTAAAACTATTTATAACTTGAAATTACCGTAATAAATCGCCCTTTTTTCTTTTCTACTGCACCATAAAAAGGAACCATAGCTTTGGCTACGCTTTATTTTTCTTTATCGTAAAAAGAAAAAAATCATCAATTTAATTTATAATAATTTCAAGTTACAAATGGTATAAAGTTCAACAAGAACTTCACCTTATTGAGTTAAAAGTTGAAGTTTATATTTGCAAAGATATTTCTGCCTGGTGCAAATATTGGGTCGTTGGTTCCGCGAACAGATCGGTTTAGGTGTTCGTAATAGTTCTTGTCAAACAAATTATTTACACCAACATTTATCATTAAACTTTCAGAAATCTGAAATCCTACTTTTGCATCGAGTAATACGAATGATGGCGTCGCTGTCTCACCAAACTCATTAGAAATACGGTTTTGGTCGGCGACATATCGAAATGAAATTTCGGGAGTAAGCTTATGCTTTAAATAGCTGCCTGACAAAATATACCTAAAATCAAGAGGTGCAATTTCTGGTAGCGGTTCGTCGCGTTCTATATCCTGTGCATAAGTGTAAGCAATGCCTAATTGGTGATACAATCCTGCGAAGAGCTGTTGAGACCAAGTGAATTCGAAACCTGTTTTAATGACTTCATCTATGTTGATAAATCTCCTAACACCTGGACTCATTGGTAGTCTGGGATTTAAGTCAGGGTCGATAATAGATGAAATAAAGTTTTGTAAATAAGCGCCAAAAATATCTAAGTTTAAAACTGTTCTGTCTCTAGCTGGAGACCATTGGAAGGTAAGATCTATTTGGTTATTTACTTCTGGGTCGAGTTCAGGATCGCCTAACATTTCAAATGGGTCTATACCAACTGGAAAAAAATTGATAAAACGCTCCGTAAGTCCGCCGCTTCGCTGCGCTCTTCCAAGCCATAAGCTAGTTTTTAAATTGGAGCTGAACTCTTTTAGCAAACCAACACTAAAACTTGGGTTTAACTGACTTATGCTGGTATCAGTATGTACTGCTGTAAATTCGTCTTCAGCGTCGTTAATTTTTGCTTGGTTGAGTTCTAATCGACCAGAAAAGACATAGTCTAGTGTTTTTCCTTTTAGTTGATATTCTGCAAAAGCACCTATTTTAGTAATTCTTGCATCTTGCCAAGCATTATCCAAAAAAGTGCTTCCGGCATTTGGCCCCATTAGAAATTCTCTAACTCTTGTGCCTTCTGCGCCTTCGACTCTTGCGTCTGCTCCTGCATACATTTTAGCCTTCTCAAAACGCCAAACACCTTCGGTTCTGCCGCCAAAATTGTAGGTTGTTGCAGCAGTTTCTGCATTTAGCATTCGAGGATCAAGAGGTTTTAGCAAGTTGTCCATCAGGTGATCTACAAACGAACCATATACCGTTGTATTCCAGCTTTCAAGATTTTCGTTGTTAAATAGAATGTCGTGTCTAGCATTAAACAACCAAGTATCATCTGTTCTTAAATCCATGGCCAAGGCCGGAAAATCGGAATCTCTAGCACTGTTGTATATCGCTGAAATTCTCAATTTCTGATTCGATGACAAATTAAAGCCTAAGTTGGTTCCTAAACTTCCTCTTTGAAAATCAGAGGGTACAGTTTGTCCATTTCCAGCTGTATAATCGTTACCTTGAGACCATGATGCAAAAACACTAACATCGTGATGTTTGCCACTAAAGCCTATTTGAGTTTCACCTCTTACAATGTCGCCATTGCTTTCAAAACCGCTAGATAATCTGCCATAAACGTCGTTGTGGTCTGTAAAACGCAGTTTAACAGGAATAAAATTCAAGGTTGCTCCAAATCCAGTTCCATAACGCAGAGCATATGGTCCTTTTAAAACTTCGATACGGTCTATCATGTTCGGTGCCATTTGACTTGTTGGTGGATCCATTCGGTTCGGACAAGCCGCTGTAGCGCTTTGGGCGCCATTTAGCACAACGTTCAACTGGTCGTATTTAAAGCCTCTAAACACAGGATCAAAACCATAGTTTCCGCCTTTTCGGATACTGTTAAATTCTGGTAACTGGTTAAGGATTTGAGCTGCGTCATGCTGCATACGTTCTTGATACTCAATTTTTAAAGAGCTCTCTGGTTGAGTACTTTGAGGCCTTAACGAAATGATTGTAACAGGATAAAGATTCATGCTTTTGCTAGCTCTGTAAATCACCTTTTCGTTTAGGGCTTGTTCTATTTCATTTTTATCTAAAACCCATGCCCCATAGTTGATGTGAGAAATGGTCATGCTAAGATTTTTTTTAAAGCTAAAGCGAATTGTGCCTTCTATGTCAGTTATTCCTGTTTGAGTGCCGTAGGTATATTCGGCTTTGGCTATAGGTGTTGCTGTTTCTAAGTCCAATAATCTAATTTCTTGCTGATTAGTCTGGGCAAACAGATTTGTAAATAGGACAAATAGGATAATTGTCCACAAATATTTTGTATTCATTTTAATAATTTTCATTAAGCGTATATAAGAAATAGCACTGCTTGTAAAATAGAGTGCTTTACTATCGATTTCGGCAAATCAATAGTGTTGTATTATTTATGCTAAATGAAATTTCGGTGGATGAAACACGTCTACAGTATAGTTATAAATATAGAAAGAATAGTAGAACAGGTTTTTAGTTTTATTTAAAAGTAAAGCATTTGTTGTTGCGGATTGATAACCGCATTTTGGGATATAGAATACGACTTTAGATTGTTCTCTTTCGTTTTTTCCCGGGACTTGATTTTTTCCGTCCTCTTTGTCAGTTTTTTGTAATAAATCTGCAAGGTAACACTTACCATCACAGTTGGACATAGGAATCTTTTTGTCAACACATAAGTTTTTAGTAATGTGATCTTGATTGATTTTGAAATCAATAAAAATTCCAGTTCTGGTTAAATAGGGTGTCAGAATTAAAACAGATAATAGTATGGAAACTATGCTTTTCAAACATTAAATATCTGTTACAAAAATAAGTAAATCGCAAAAAATAGTCGTTTGAAATTATATGACATAAGTCAGATTATGAATGGATTGTTGACAATTGAAAAGGTTTTCTTCTTCAGAAAATACGATGTTCTTGACTATATTTTAAACTGGCCTAAAAGTTTTGTGACGCCATCAGAGAGTTTTGAAAGTTCTTCTGCCTTGTTATTAACTTTTGCAATTTCGTCTGCGGTATGAGCCGCACCGTTATTTAAGTCGGTAATGTTGGAAGATATTTCAGATAGTCCAGATGCAGATTCTGCAACATTTCTAGACACTTCTTGTGCGCCAGAACTTACTTCACTCACATTTCTAGAAATTTCATTAATCGTGATGCTTTGATGTTCAACTTCGTTAACTATCGTTTTAGAAATTTGATTCACCTCTTCGATGACGTTGGACACCGAAAGTATTCCTTTTGAAGCCAGATTTGTTTTAGTTTGAACCTCTTTAACTTGCTTTTGGACTTCCTTAGCGGCTTGAGCAGTTTGTACAGAAAGTTGCTTGACTTCGTTGGCAACAACAGCAAATCCCTTTCCAGCTTCACCAGCTTGAGCAGCTTCGATGGTAGCGTTAAGGGCTAGTAGATTGGTTTTGTCTGCTATGTCTTTTATGACTTCAATAATTTTTCCAATCGATCTGGCTGCTTCACTTAGATTATCCATCAAATCTTTACTATTCTTAGCGTATTTGTTGGCTTCTTCAGCTATTTTAAGTTCTTTCTTACAGCTTCTTGAAACCTCATTAAGCGATGAACTCATTTGTTCGATAGCATAGGCCACACTATTTGCAGACGAAGCCATTACTTCGGCAGTAGAAGAAATAAAATTAACATTTAAGGTTGCTTGTTCTGTTGCAGAATCTACACGAGATGTTTTTGAACTCATCTCTTCTGTATTCGCAGCAATTTGAGTCGAAACTGTAGAAAGCTCTGTGGCAGACAAAGCAACACTATTAGCATTGATCGAAATGGACTCTACGATGCCTTGAAGTTTTTCGACAAATTTGTTGAAGTTAATAGATAATTCTCCAATTTTGTCATCGCTCTTTACACTTAGTCTTTTTGTTAAGTCACCACTGCCTTCTGCGACATCTTGCAATTCCTCAGATACTTTTTTTATAAAACTTATTATGGTACTTTTTCCAATTTGATAAGAAATAAATCCTACTATTATACCTGCAACAACACATGATAGCGCAAAAATGATAAACATGCTATTGCTTTTAAATTTCGCAACAAAAAATAAAGAGAAAAAAGGAAAAACAGATCCCATTAAAATTCCAGCCAATAATGAAAACCTCATGTAATTTTTAATGATACTTTTTTTGTAATTCATTTGTGCTCAATTTTTAATTGTAGGTTAAATCATAATGCCTGAAAAGACTTATTACTTCTTTTAACAAAGATATTGAATTAATTTTAACTTTTTAAAGAGATAATTTTTGATTCTAAATAAAAAGCAACGTATCTGGTAAATTGTTTATTTACATGCTAATATGTTTAAGTCTAGTTTTGATAAAACATAGATATTAATCATAACTATTAAAATCATTTATTGTTGTAGTTATAAATACGCTTCCAGATACCTATTTATACGAACATCTAAAATAAACTTAACATTTATAATCACTGAAAGCAATGATTTATCTTTGGAAAAAATACTTATATGAGTCAAAGTTTGGAATATGCAAAGACAAATCGATTTTCTAAGCTTATTCTAGATTACCAAGCCCAAGAAGAAAACTTAAAATCCTTTTATAACAGATTTCCTTTAGAACAAAATTTTCAAGGGCAAATTAATGAGAAACTTCAAAATTATAATTCAGCTTTCAGAGGAGTTTTAGTCGAAGTTTTGCTAGATCAATACAAAAGTTTGGATATTTCCGATGCTACTAAAACTAATATTCACCTTCTCGAAAACAATAACACGCTAACAATAACTACTGGACATCAGTTAAATTTGTTTACAGGTCCTCTTTATACCTTTTACAAAATTATTTCGGTAATAAATTCGTGTAAAATTTTAAAAACCAAATATCCAATCTATAATTTTGTCCCTGTTTTTTGGTTGGCTTCAGAAGATCATGATTTTGATGAAATCAATTTTTTTAATTATAAGAATTCCAAAGTATCTTGGGATGCAGGGCATGGTGGAGCAGTAGGGGAGCGTTCCACAAATGGACTTAATCGTGCTTTTGAAAATTTTAAAACTAAATTACCAAAATCCCCTTTTTCAAATGAATTGATATTGTTGTTTGAGGAAGCATATCTAAAGCATAACACCTTGTCAGAGGCTTCTATTTACTTGTATAATAAACTTTTTGGGAAATATGGTTTGGTGATTTTGGAGCCAAATGTACATAAGTTAAAAGCACTTTATAAACCCTATATTAAAAGAGAAATTATTGAAGAAGTTACATTTGAACATGTAAATAATTCCGCTAATGCACTAAAAGCGATGGGCTATCATGAGCAAGTAACACCTCGTGAAATCAACTTTTTTTACAAGCTTAAAGGATTGAGAGAGCGAATAATAAGAAAAAACGAGAATTTTTATGTTAACAATTCGGATACTAGCTTTTCTAAGTCGGAAATTCTAGATGAAATTGAAGAACATCCTGAGCGCTTTTCGCCTAATGCTTTGTTAAGACCTCTTTATCAGGAAGTTGTTTTGCCAAATCTGTCTTATATTGGAGGAGGTGGCGAATTGGCGTATTGGCTAGAATTGAAGTCAACCTTTGATGCGTTTGGGATAACTTTTCCTTGTTTACAACTTCGTAATTTGGCCATGCTTTATACCGACAAAACTAAAGTGAAGTTGGAAAAAATGGGACTCAATTTAGAAGATATGTTTCTTTCTTTGCAAGACTTGAAAGATAAATATGTTTACAAGAGCTCTGAAATTAAAATAGATTTTTCTTCTCAAAAAACACATTTATCAAGGCAGTTTGAAGCCTTATATCTAATAGCTAGTCAGACGGATAAGTCTTTTTTAAATGCTGTTGCCGCTCAAGAGAAAAAGCAGCATAATGGATTGGACAAGCTTGAAAAGCGTCTTCTTAGAGCTCAACGCCGAAAACTAAAAAACGATCTAGAGCGAATAGAGAATTTGCAACTCGGTCTTTTTCCAAAGAACAATCTACAAGAAAGGGTTGTGAATTTTTCAGAGTTGTATACAATATATGGAAAGGATATCATCGATATTCTTATTGAAAACCTTAAGCCTTTTGATTATCGATTTTTGCTTTTGCAATTAAAGAATTACCCCGCTAATATTCACGGTTAATAGCACTATAAAAAGCTGATAATTTATGGCCTATTGGCGTTTAAAATTTCAACTTCAAAGTTTGGCATATACTTAATGATGTACAATCCTTGATTGGAGTAAGTGTCGGACATGAATGGTTTTTTATACCCAAAGCGATTTTCGTTGTATTCTGTCATTGGGTTTAGAGTTTCTTCATCCAATAGTGTTCCATTAAAGGCAAGCCTTAGTAAAATGTCATATGTAAGATCAAACGCACGCAAAACGAAACGACTAGGCATTGTTCCATTCCTGTTTTTGTATTCTTCTATTAATTCGTTTGATTCTAGTTCTTTGTATTTTGAAGAGGATATTGCGGTGAATTGCAAGTCACATAATACTTTATTTGATATTACATTGTTAAAGGCTTGATTTCGATCTGATGTAAATAACCTTATTTTAATATCTTTAAACAACTGTTCTTGTTCTAATTCTTCTTTGGTTTTAGGTTTACTATCTTCTTCTGGGTTATCGCTTGGCTCCCAGTTAAGAAAATTATACAGAGTATTGGTTACGCCTTCAGCTATTCCTAATTGATTTGTTTCTAGGATTACCCAATTTTCCTTTTTGAGGTCAAGTAATTTTTTAAGATTTTCGACATCAACAAAGGATTTTGGGATGTTATAGAACGTAGCTTCAGGGAAACTGTATTTATACTTTTCGAATGTAGAATTTGAT
>JAUIFC010000182.1 GCA_030429455.1 Bacteroidia bacterium
ACCTGTCAAGTTGCACTGAGCCGAAGCTTTTGTTTTGGTTGTTAATTTAAGCATTTTAAAATAGCCGAAGCAAAAGCTTCGGCGGTGTCTATTAGTTGTATTTACCTTTGTAAAACACTATCCGCCTTATTTGCTATATACATTGTTAGCCACTTTATCTCTTTCAATGTAATCAAATATTAAACCTCCCACATGATCGATATTTGCTTCTAAAACGAGAGGGTAATTTTGAAGAACCTGAATCGAATTTTCTTTATTTTTCAGAACAACATAGGAAAACATAAATCCATCGTTATCCAAGTAATTCATTTGACTCTCAAGTCTCATATAGGCACTATTTAATCGATGTTCCTCAGCCCTTACTTTAGTTACAGGTCCTTTAATTCTCTGTTTGTATTTTTCGTGATTTTTGAATCGGATTATAGAATTACATCTACAAGTACTGGGCCCATTAATATTTTCATCTAACGAACTTTCATTACCTGCTCCTTCATATGTTGTAAGTATGATTTCAATCTCTTTAATTATTTTGTCAACTTCTTTTTCAAAATTATCTATACCTGCATATTTTGCATTTTTTTGCCAGTCTTTCATATTTAATTTTAATGCTTCTTTTAGAGCAGGATTTATTTCAGGATGATTACAATGATTTGTTTTAGGACTACAACTAATTGTAATACAAGCTATGATACAGAGTAAAAAAAATATTAACTTTTTCATTTTTAATTATTTTTATATTGTGGCTAACGGTCTCGGCTATGCGTAGTGCGGGATTTCAAGGCACTTACCTTTCAATTTAGCACTTAGTTTATTTAATGTAATTACTTTCATATCAGCACTTTCGCCCGCATTACGTATAGCCATTGTTGGGCAATCGTACTTTTTTTTCGTCCGTCTGTCAGCGTTGGCAAAGACATACTCTTTTGCAATTTTTGGTTGTAGCGCTGGCTGGTGCGAATTGCAAATGTGTATGGCTTTTAGCGTTGGCATATTAGTTATTATTCAATTGTCTTAATTTTTTAAACCAATCTGAAACTTCTTCAAAAGCATTTATATCTTCAAACAAATCTTTTGTCATTGACTTTACTAGATTTTTGTTAGCAATTGATTTTACTCTTTTTTCAGCTTCTTTGAAGCCATTATTCTGATTGTTGCGAGTTTCAGGTATTCCAAACTTAGCTGTTCTTTGCGTTACAATATTTGGGACATCAATTTCACTCCAATTACCAATTTCAGCTTCCGTAAACTTTATTTCAAAATGTGTTTCATATAATGATGGATGAATGTAATTTTCTAGCTCTCTAAAATTGGTTAAACATCCATCAGAATGGTTTTTTCGTTGTTTAACTTTGTCTATTGATTCTTGGTATTTGCCATCTGTATCTTTATCATACAAATGGTATTCAATTACATTAGAATTATCTAAATAATTTCTTTCCGCTGCTCTTTCAAGATTACTGCCACCTTGAGGTATAATTTTAATATTCTCAGTATTAAAACAAATGATATTTCTAAAATCTTCATTATTTGATAGATTCAAGAAAAATTCTCTATCAAATTCACCTTCAACACATAAAACGAGTTTTCCAAAATATGGAAGGATGCCAAGTGTATCAATTACTTTTTTAATCTTAATATCTTCATCTGATATTAGGGTAGGATTGTGACCAATCTTTTCTAAATAACATATTTGTTTAGAATCGACAGTTTTTGCAAACTCAGGGGTATGAGTCGTTATAATGACTTTACTATTTTCTTTTGCTGAAATTGACTTTAGAGTATTCAAGATTTTTAATTGAAAATCTGGATGTTGAGCTGTTTCCGGTTCTTCAATTGCATAAATCATTTGTCTTGTTGAGCTTCTCTTTCTTTCTGCTTCCGCTTGGAAGTAACTAAGTAAAATCAGCCTTCTAACGCCACTGCCTCTTTTGTTAAGAGCAATTCCGCGTTCGTCTTCCAATTGAAAGTTAAAAAGTGATTCCCAAGGTCTATTTTCTACTACAGATTTTAAACCTGTGGCAATTTCTTCATTTGTTTCTTTTAACTTCTCTATCGTAGCTTCTCCAAGTTTCTCAATTGCGTCTTCAATTTTCTTTTTAATTGGTTCTAAATCTCCTTTAATTTCATCAATTACTGACTTGGTAATTGCTTTTAATGGGTCTTGAACATCTTTATCAGAATCTCGGTTTGGTCTATCAACCTGAAACAGATTATATATTGGAAGATACTTTTCAATACTGTCCCAAGTTTCTTTACTTGACTTTGAATCTTCACCAATTTTATCAATTAATAAGGATGCCGTATCGAACTCACCAATGTTAGCTATTCGGTAAATAGCTTTTCTAATAGGTGGTTTTGAGTTTTTTAAAGGTTTCTCTCCGTCATTAATTTCTTCATAATCTTTTTCGTAGAGCTTAACTAAGTCTTTTAGCTTTAATGAGATTAATGGCTTTTCAATGAAATTTATTGGATGATGAGCTATAATCCAATTTTTAACTCCACTAGCGGTAATTGATTTACCACCTGCTGAATATGTTCTATGTATTTCAAGTAAACCATTTTTGTTTAAAAGGAATTCATCTTTCAAATTAGTTTCGGCTGTAGAATCAATTACAACTGTTTCATTACCCTCTAAAATAAAAGTTGCACCGATTGTAATTTCTGTCTCTCCTTCTTTTATAGCATCAATATTTAAGTCTGAAACTTCCATTTTGACTTTGTCATTATTGAAAAATATTTCAAGTGCATCTAGAATTGTAGATTTCCCAACATCATTTCTGCCAATAATGAGATTTAGGTTTTCGTTGAAAGGTATTTCTATATCACGATAACCTCTAAAATTCTTGATTATTAAGCTATTTAATTTCATATAAATTCAATTTTATCAATCTCTTTCATCAATCTGTCTGTTTCTGAAAGTGCTACAATGATTTTTTGATAGTGCAGAATGTCGTCAAATTCCAATTTGCGGTCTTTACGGTCTTTGAGCCATTTTTGGGCAGGTTGATAACCACCAATGTAAAACTCCCAAGCTACTTGCGGAACATTGTCAAAATATTGCGTGTCGTTGATGTAAACTTTACCGTCTTTGTATTTGGGTTTACCAACCACATTATCACCATCCATTGGATATTGCGAAATGTATTGCTCCACTTTTGTACTTTCCAATAAATGAATTTGGCGTATTTCTCTGCCTAATTTTACCAATTGCCAAAACGTGTCTTGGTCTTTTGGATAAGGCACTCTCGGAAAATCAATTTTTAAAAACTCTTTATATTTCTCACGGTACGCTGGCGAATGCAAAACCGCATAGATGTAATCTAAAATATCAATTGGGGCAAAAGTATTTACAGTTGTTTCTTTCTCGTTGGTAAAAGTCAAACCTAAATTCTCTGCTATTTGCTTGACAATTTCGGCTTTTAGATTTGGTGTTCTTGCTTCTGATTGTTCAATCGTTTGTTGACCGTTGGTTTCTGGGTAAACATAAAGCGGAAAAATATAACCCCATTCTTTGGTTTGTAAAGAAATTGCACCGCTTTCCATCAACGTGTTAGAAATCAAGATATGCTGAAAATCAAAAGTACTTTGTTGACGAACAGTTATTAAACCGTAATTATCTCCATTAAAAAAGTATTTCATTGTAGACAGTCTAGGTCTGCCAACAAAACCACCTGACTTTTCAGTCATATAAATTGTTCTAATATCGAAAGGACGATAATAGATTGGATAAAAGTTTCCTGGATTCTCAATTAAATCTTCTTTGGCTTTGGCTGCTGTCCAACCACTTGTGTCTTTGAGTTTATACTTTGATTTTAAATCTTCAACACTTGAATTTTTGAATTCTTCAACAACTTCCTTTAATTGAACCTTATCAAAGTTAATCGTTAGCGAATCATTTTTAGTTTGTATCCCTGAATTTTGATTAATAAAAAAATCATTGATTTTAAAGCCCTTTAAGTATTCTGATTCACTTTCATAATCTCTTGGTATGAAAAAATTATTAGGCTCTCTTTTTTCAAGATTTTCCCATTTGATAGATGTAAATGAATATTGATTTAAGGTTTCGTATTTAAAGTTTCTTCTGCCATAAAGTTCAGAATGGAAAATTTCGCCCAATTCTGTTCTTTTCTTTTTCCCTGTTTTAACAAAAATATTAATAGAGACACCTTGTTGAATGTCAAATACATTTTCATCTTTACTTCCGTCAGGTGCTGTTTCATTTTTTTTAGCACTACCGTGTAAATCAATAATATAAATCTTATCAAAACTCTCTAACAAATGTTTTCTCATTTGACGGTGTGTAATTCCGTCAATAAAGCTATTATTTGAAATGTAAGCCAAAACACCACTTCCATTTTTGTCGATATAATGTTGTCCGTAGCGGATGAACTTTATGTAATCATCATCCAAATTGATTTTACGTTCATTGAGATTTTTCTTGTAGTCAGAAATTAAATCTTGAATCCAATCATTTTTATTGGTGCTACTTACCGCATAAGGCGGATTTCCAATCACACACATTACTGGTGTATCTCGTTTTATGTGGTTAGCTTCATTAGCTTCTGAACTCAGCCAATTGGCAAATAAAGTTCCTGTGTCTTGGTGATGTTCTTCTAAGCTGTTGGTCAAATAAACTTTAAAACGTTGGTTTGAAGTTGGTTTAAATCCTGTTTCGGTCAAAAGTAAATCCAATTTCAAGTGTGCCATTGCATAACTTGCCATTAGCAATTCAAAACCGTTTAAACGAGGCAATAAATGCGTTTCTACATAATTGCTCCAAATGCCTTGTTGTCCTTGGAATTTTTTGTGAATGTGTTTTACCACTTCTGCCAAAAAAGTCCCTGTTCCTGTGGCTGGGTCAAGAATTTGTACTTTGTGTACTTCTTGTTCCATTTGTTTGTAGCCTGTTGTCGAACGTTTGTCTGCGGTTTGCGTGTTTACTTTTATGGTTGTTTTGCTCGTGTCGGCAAGTCCTTGCGGTAAATCAAATTCCGTTTTTAGAATGTCGTCCACTGCCCGAACAATGAAATTTACAACGGGTTGCGGAGTGTACCAAACGCCACGAGATTTACGCAATTTTGGGTCGTATTCGCTTAGGAACGTTTCGTAAAAGTGAATTATTGGGTCTTCCATTTTGGTGGATTTCCCATAGTTCTTTAATATTTCTTCTACGTTACACGCCAAAAAGATTTCTGAAAGGTTTTCAACTACCCATTTAATTCGGTCGTCAATGTCTGGTCCTGCAATGTAGCCAAACAGTTTTCGTAAAAACGGATTTGACTTTGGAATCAGTTCAGCCGCTTCTTGTCTGCTAAAATTATCCAAAGTAGGATCGTGCAAACGAGCCGCAAACATTCCGTAAGCGATGGTTTGAGCGTAAACGTCTGCAAAACCTTGTGGCGTAATGTCGTGAATCAGAATTTGCTTGAAAGCCAACATTTGCTCTTTCAGCGTACTGTTTTCTTGGTTTACTTCATCACTTGTCAACGACTTTTCAATAATATCAGAAAGAAGGCGGGCTTTGCCCGCCATCATTTCTGCTAATTTTTTTGAGCTTTTTATTGTTTGTCCAACGTGAACGCAAAAGTCTTTTATTAGATTTTCAAAGTTGCCAAAGTTCTCAGGTAACGATTTTATTCCCTTGTCCGTAATTTCTGCAATGGAAATTTTGGCAATGAATACGCCTTCTCTGTACAGATGAAAATTGATGTAGTCCGTGAAAATCAAATTGTTTAGAGAAGCTTTGTAGCGGTCAAACTGCTCTTTGTTTCCTGTTTTCTTTGCTCCGTCAAGGTCTTTGTCCCCAATGTCTTTAGCTTCAATAAATCCAACAGGAATATCCTTTTTAGTCAAAATGTAGTCAGGTGCTCCGCAACTTTGTCTTTTCGGTTCGTTAGTTGCTCTGATAGTCGGCACCAAACTTTCCAAAAGTTGTTGCAAGTCGCCACGAAATGTATGTTCGGTTGCATTGCCGAGTCTGTACCTTTTATCTAAGTTGTCAATATATTGTTCTAATGTCATTTATTTATTCAATTTCTGTCAGAGCGTTGGAAAAAAACAGCTCTTTTGGTTTTTTCAGCGTTGGCTTTTGTGTCGGCAAAAACCAAATGTGCTGTTTGTGCGGTGGGCTTTTTTGTATGTTGCCCAACGTCCCGCATAGCCGCAGGTGCCAGCTTTTGCTGGCAATTGACGGCTATGCATTGTTCTCAGCAGGTTTCATTTTTTTCTGACCAAATAGATTCGTTTCTTATCGTATTTTTGATAATCTCCTGGTTCACTTTGTCCGTCTGATGCCCATGCTAATGTACTTTCTTTGCTTGTTGCGCTCCAAGAACCATAAACACTAAAAGGAAAAATCTTTTCCCTTAGTTTCGCATCTTCATCATCATTTCGATATTTCTCTCTGTCAATTAATGATATAGTATTCAATTCAGAAGCTGTTGGTAATCTCCAATCTGAATAACCTGCAAAATTCACTTTGCATTTTCCCGAAATGTAATTACTGTCGAATTTGGACTCACTTAACTTTGGTTCTATTAAACCGCCACCTGATGAGAAAACACTAATTCCTTTTCCAAAGAATTTAGTTGCGGTCTCCCAATTAATCTCAATCGGTTCACCTTCAAATTTTTTTCCATTCCAATTATATCCCCAAGGTGCTTGAATCCACATCAACCCGCTTGTTAAATCTGAAACGGTACCATTTCCATGAATTATGAATTCGCCAAATGAACTGCTTATATTCTCTTCTTCCAATTTATCTTTAATGATAGGACAAAAATCTATTTCCTTTTTAGATTGAGCTTCACTTATTTTCCTTCTATTCATTACATCTATTGGCAAAGGTTTTCCTTCTGCAATTCTTTTAAGTTCACTTGTAATGAATCTTAAATTAGATACATTTTTAATTGTCATTGCCTCCCTACTTGGCGGCTCAATTTTCAAATCTCCCCAGTTTAATTTTATCCACAATATTCTTCTGTGAATTGGTGTAATGTCGGCATTCTTTATTGTTTTGGATGGAACATCTTTTCTAAACCACCCAGAACCATTTATTTTTTCTTCTTCAACTTCATATCCTTCCCAAAACTTGGGCAAAATCGGAATTAAAAAGTATGTCGATATTTTCATGATTTTTTGTTTTTTACTTGCTGAGAACGGTCTCATGTATGAGCAGTAGCGGATTTCAAGCACCTTAACTTTAAGAAAGCACAGCCCTTGATTTAAAGGCTTATGTTTCAAAACTGTACTAAACCCGCTATTGCTTATACATAATGTTGAACTAAACCTTCGGTAGCTTTTAATCTTCTAATATTCAATTACTTTGCAAAAGTAATCTT
>JAUIFC010000009.1 GCA_030429455.1 Bacteroidia bacterium
ACGACATATTATACTGTAAAACAATACTTTAAGTAGATAAATTAGAATAATCAATAAATTATTTATTGTTGTATATTTGGGTTTGTGCAACAGGCACAATGGCTATAATTCAGCGTTACTTTCTAACTTTAAAACAAAAATTCTAACTTAGTACAGGCTGATTTCTACTTTGGACAAATCCTGCGGATTTATCCACGCCGAAATCATAGCCGAGACCGTCAGACTGTCTCAAAACTATTCTATTTTTTTAAAAATAACCTTGTAAATATTTCTTTATTAATCTGATATTCAGTATATTTATATATGGAATACATACAAGGAACACCCCGAGAACAAGTCACACTTTTTGCTACCTGTCTTGATGATATGGTCACAGATGATAACACGGTAAGAGTGATAGATCTATTTGTCGAAGCTTTAGACCTTAAAGATATGGGGTTTAAAGTGGCCTCATACAACGGAAGACCATCTTACAATCCATCAGATCTTCTTAAACTCTATATTTATGGCTATATGAACCGCATGAGAAGTTCTCGCGTATTAGAAAAAGAATGTCATCGCAATATAGAAGTCATGTGGTTGCTTAAAACCTTAAAACCAGACCACAACACGATAGCTAGATTTAGAAAAGACAATCCCAAAGCCATCAAAAAAGTATTTCGCCATAGCGTTGAGTTGGCTAAGAATTTTAATCTCATTGGTGGTATTCTTATTGCAGGCGACAGTACCAAACTAAGAGCTCAAAACTCCAAGAAGAATAATTACAATAAGAAGAAGATAAAGCGCCATCTAGAATACATAGACAACAAACTAAAAGAACATAATGCAGAACTCGCAAAAGCTGACGGCGATAAAGCAGAAGAGCTACAAGAGCAAATCGACAAACACAAGAGGCATCAAAAGAAATACAAAGCCATCCAAGATGAACTCGAAAAGGACAAGACCACGGAAAATCCACAACTCTCTACAAGCGATCCAGATAGCAGGCACCAAATCGTCAGAGGTACAATCACCGAAGTTTGTTATACCGTTCAAACCACTGTTGATGAAAAACACAAGCTATTCATTGATTATAAAATTACCAATCAAAACGACAAAAAGGCTATGGGAAACATGCTTCAAAGAGCAAAAACCATACTCAGACCAAAACAACCTCTAACCGCACTTTATGATAAAGGTTACCATACAGGAAGCGAATTTTGTACCGCAGAACAATTAAATATTAAAACCCTTGTGGCGATACCAGGCGTTGGTAGAAGCAGTCAAGCTCCAAATCCAGACTACAACGTCGAACACTTCCAATACAACAAAGACACAGACACCTATACTTGCCCAGAGCAACAGACCTTAACCAGAAATGGCAATTGGTATAAAGGGAGAAATTACAAGTTTAAACAATATAAAACAAAGGCCTGTAAAGGCTGTCCGATGCGAGAACAATGCACAACGGCAAAGGTTAATGGCAAAATTGTCCAAAGAAGTGAATACGCACAATATGTGGAAAACAATGCCAAACGTGTGGCAGAAAGTGGCCAGGTATACAAAAAACGACAAGCCTTAGTCGAACATCCTTTTGGAACCATCAAGAGGCAATGGGGATTTGATTATATCATGACCAAGAAAGGCATCAAACAAGCCAGTGCCGATTTTGGGTTTATTGCTTTGGTTTACAACCTAAAAAGACTTATAAATATACTAGGTATACAAATGTTACTAAAAGAGTTTAACTCTCTTATAAACAGGCTTTTACACCTTATTTTAAGCCTTCAGCGAGCCTTAACTCATGAAATAACATATTCTAAAGATAATATTAAAGTAACCCTTAAAACTCAGAAGTCCTATTTTGCTAAACAAAAAACTGCTTTCTGTCTGTATATTGTTTCGTTTTTAATGTACTTTTGAGACAGACTGCCGTTGTGCTTCATTGAATAGCCTATTCGATTGTCGAATTAACTAATTTTCACCCTAACTATCCTTCTATTAGTTCAAATATGTAATAATAGATAGATTTAAATCTTCTTATTTGATTATATTTGTCTTATTAAGATGAAAATATGGCAATGCTAAACCCTATTCCGACAGAAAAAATCATCGAACGTCTTCGATACGAAAATCCATGGTGGATTACCAAAGAGATTCCAGACACTTATAGTTCAATGTCCAAAAGGTTATATTTTGATCTCTTTTATCCATTCGTCCTTGAAAGAAGTATAAAAAGGGCATTAGTCCTAATGGGACCAAGACGAGTAGGAAAAACGGTAATGCTATTTCATTGCATAGGAAACTTACTAAAAGAAGGAACAAATCCTCATAAACTATTCTTCATTGGAATTGATAACCCAATTTATGTCAACTTAAGCTTAGAAGACGTTCTAACACTTTGTAAAGAATCTTTAAACCTTGACAATCTTAATGGTTGTTATGTCTTTTTTGATGAAATACAATACTTGAAAGATTGGGAAAGACACTTAAAAGTATTGGTTGACTCATATCCAGAAACCAAGTTCATTGTTTCAGGTTCAGCAGCTGCAGCATTAAAATGGCATAGCACAGAAAGTGGAGCGGGTAGATTTACTGATTTCTTATTACCTCCCTTGACATTTCAGGAGTATATTCATTTGAAAAATCTAGACCATTTAATTTTTGACGGCGATATTCAATATGGTGACAAGGATATAGAGTATTGCTTAACTTATGATTCAAAAGCTTTAAATAAAGAATTCATTCATTATTTAAATTTTGGAGGCTACCCTGAGGTTGTATTATCTGAAAAAATTCAAGGCGATATGGGTAGATATGTGAAAAATGATATTGTAGACAAAGTTCTTCTTAGAGATTTGCCTAGTTTGTATGGAATCAAAGACGTCCAAGAGTTAAACCGATTTTTCACATATATAGCTTATAATACGGGAAATGAATTTTCTTATGAGATAATGTCTAGGGAAAGTGGTATTCAAAAAGATACATTAAAAAAATATCTAGAATATTTAGAAGCAGCTTTCTTAATCAAAGTATTAAACAAAGTCGGAGTCAATGCAAAAAGATTAAAAAGGATTACAAGCTTCAAAGTATATCTTACTAATCCATCACTTCGCACTGCTTTGTTTTCACCAATAAGTGAAACAGATCAAGAAATGGGAAACATGGTTGAAACTACAATTCTTTCACAATGGATGCATCGAGAGCAACTAGATTTAACCTATGCTAGATGGAAAGACGGCAGAAATGAAGGAGAAGTAGACCTTGTTTTAGTGGATGATAAAAATTACAAACCTGTTTGGGGTGTAGAAATTAAGTGGAGTAATAGATATTTTGAGAAACCACAAGAATTGAAAAGTTTAATTAAGTTTTGTGAAACAAATAAACTTAAAGCTGCCGTTGTCACTTCAATTGATCAAATAGGAATGAAAGAAACACAAGACTTGAGATTTACTTTTCTACCTGCTTCTATTTATGCATATAATATTGGAGAAATTACGCTTAGAATGAAAACTAATAATTAAAGAAAAAACGAAAGCACAACAACTAAGTTTTTCCCGATATGCATCGAGACAGGCTGTTGCGTCCGCAGGACAGCCCGTCCGCTTTTTTGGCGGAAACAATGAAAAATTGGGTTGAAGCCTTCGACAAACTCAGGACAGTCTACACCTTTTGGATTCAGCTAAAAGTTTACAAGAAATTCCTTTTGGGGATATCGATTTAAAGATTAGATGTTTTCCAGCTTGTTTTTGAAGAGATTTTCTTTGTTTAAGATATTTGCTGACTGAATTTCCATCGATTTTTATAGTTATCATTTATTTTGCTAAACAAAAAACTGTTTCCTGTCTGCATATTGTTTCGATTTTAATGTACTTTTGAGACAGACTGTTGTTATATGCAATTACCATAAATACATAAAATGAACGAAAACATAAATATAGCTGTCTTAATTGATGGCGACAATATACCGTCTGCTAATGTCAAGGAGATGATGGAAGAGATAGCCAAATATGGTAATCCAACCATAAAGAGAATATATGGCGATTGGACCAGGCCAGGACTTAATAAATGGAAAAATCTATTATTGGAAAATGCCATAACTCCAATACAACAATATGGTTATACAACAGGAAAAAATGCAACTGATTCTGCTATGATCATTGATGCTATGGACATACTTTACAGCAATAAAGTCGATGGCTTTTGCCTTGTTTCTAGTGATAGTGATTTTACCAAATTGGCTACCAGACTTAGGGAGGCAGGAATGCTAGTCATCGGAATTGGAGAGAAAAAGACGCCTAACCCGTTCATTGTTGCATGTGATAAGTTTATTTATATCGAAATTCTTAGGAAACAATCTGAAGATAAAACCGACCCAAAGGAGACTACTAAATCTTCGGTTGATAAAATCACCAATAAAGAGATTACCTTAATTTCCTCTTCAATCAATGATTTATCGGACGACGAAGGCTGGGCGTTCCTTGGAGATGTTGGAAGTTTAATACAGAAAAAACGCCCTAATTTCGACTCTAGAAATTATGGATTTGAAAAACTCACTCCACTAATTAAGTCAATCAACAAATTTGAGGTTGAACAACGTGAAAATCCAAAAGGAAGAAGCAAACTGATTTATGTTAAAATAAAAGAAAAGCATATAACAAAAGCTAAAAAATCATAGCTTCCATTTGGGATGGTAACGCTTTTTGGCCGTACCGTTGCAGATACTGGAGTTGGTATTTCAGAAGAAACACAAGAAAATCTATTTAACATTAGTCTAAATAGTTCAACAAGAGGAAGAGAAAACAAAAAAGGAACAGGTTTAGGCTTAATGCTTTGTCAAGAATTTATTGAAAAACACAAGGGTGAAATCAGGGTAAAAAGCAAACTAAACGAAGGCATAACAGTATTTTTTACTTATCCAAATAAAGAATAACTGATATAATGGTTTGATTGATGTGTTATGTAGGATTCTCTTCAATATGCCATGCATACTACATAAACTATAGCATCCTTTATCATAAGGTAATTTTCATTTTATTCAAAACTAAAACAGAAAGTGACATTATAAATTTATCTTAATGAATTATTAATTTATTTAACACTTAAAGGTAAAATAAATTGTAAATTTACAAAGCCTTAACACTTTTCTATCCACTTATACATAATGAAGTAAATTAAAAAATGCCTATGGAAAATAGTCAAGATTTATCTGTACAATTTTCGAATATAAACAACAAAGTATTTGAAAATGCAGCAGTCGTATTGGCATTGGTTAGTGATGAGGGAAAAATCATTAACATCAACAAGACGGCCATGGATATGTTGGGAAAGCAAAAAGCCGAAATTCTTAATCGATTAGGCGGTGAAGTGTTTAACTGTACAAACGCATGGTCTAGAGGAAAAGTCGTTTGTGGGATAGGGAAACACTGTCCGCAATGCAGTGTAAGAAACTCCGTCATGACGACATTTGAAACTGGCAAAACTATTTACAAAAGGCAAGGGCACTTGGACATAGTTGTAAATGGTGAAATAATCCGCTTACAACTATTAATTACAACTGCCGTAGTAGATATTGAAGGCAGAAATTATGTCTTACTTACCATAGACGATATTACAGAATTAAAAGCTCAACAAAACAAGCTAAAAGATGCTATTGCTACAAAGGATAAATTCTTTTCGATAATATCTCATGATTTGCGAGGACCAATAGGGGGAATACTAGGATTGTCTGAAATACTGAAAGAGGATTTGAAAGAGAAAAACTATGAAAGCCTTGAAGAATACGTACATGTTATTAGTGACGAGATTAAAAAAACCCACAAACTTTTAGAAAATCTTCTACTTTGGTCACATTCTCAAAAAGGTAAACTATCATTAAAGCCCGAGGTTTTGAATGCTCAAACGCTTGCAACAGATGTTATAGGTTTGCTGAGGGGCTTAGCAGATAAAAAGGAAGTCCAAATCATCAACGAGATTCCAAAGGGTTTGCATGTCAAAGCAGACAAAGAGATGCTCTCTACAATAATTAGAAACTTGGTATCAAACGCCATAAAATTTACGGACAAAGATGGAATGATAACGCTTAAAGCAGAAAAGAAGAAACAATTTGTTCATTTTTCCATTTCAGATACTGGAATAGGTATGACAGAAAAAATGAAAAACAATCTTTTTGATATAAGCGTAAATATTTCCAGAAATGGAACAAATAACGAAAAAGGTACAGGTTTAGGTTTAATGCTTTGCAAAGAATTTGTTGAAAAACATGGCGGAAAAATTTGGGTAGAGAGTAAAGAAAATCAAGGAACAACCATGTTTTTTGTAATTCCTGATAAAGTCTAAAAGGCTATGTTTATTAGTAAGTTATAGTCATTTAATAAGGCTTTTTTTACCTTTATCAATTAAATGAGATGGTTCTATTTAGACAATTTACACTTGACTTTTAATTTTAGTTATTTGTCTAAATAAGATAGTAAATTATCGAACCAAAATTATTAATCCATCTTCATTTTATAACTTTGTTATATCAAAATAACTCTACACTAAAAAAAGGTTTTATGAAAAAAATATTTGTCATTTTGGTTCTAATCGTATTGTCATGCAACACAGCAGATGATATTTCACCAACACCTACAACCGGTTTTGAAAATCAGGTAGTATCAAGCGACTTTAATTGGATCAGCGGTTCAGAATCGACAATAAATGTAGAGGTATTAGCTCCAGCTGGACTTAATATAAATTTAGAGAAACAGCAAATTTGGGTACGAAATCAAAATGAAGAAAAAATAGCGTTTGCCATTTTAGATGAAAACAATCGTGGACAATTCCAATTAGTTCTCCCACAAGGCAACGACAATTACGACTTTTATCTACCAACTACTCAAGAATCTTGGCCAGTAGAAGGGATTGGCAACCAAAGTTTGCAACTTCAAGATCCTTTTGAACAAATTTCTACATCATCTAGACCACAGAAAAAGACAATCGTAAAGACAAAATCGATTCAAAATAATCTTTTGGGGAATGGTGATTTTGAAACGCCTATTTTGCCTGCTAATATTGGTTATAGTGATCACTTTAGTACTTCTCCTGTAAACGATGGACAATGGAGAACAGTTAATAATGAGTTCTCACAAACTTCTGTAAATGGTTCAACGGCTGTTGTTCCTGGTAATACACAAAATATTTTTTGGCAAAATATTTCAGTAAATCCTGGAGATACGGTAAACTTTGATGCTGATTACTCAGGAGAGGTATACTTTTATCTTTGGTTTTGGGATAGTAATTTAAATCTTTTGGGTTATACTTATGGACCATTAAGCTTTTTTCCAAATGGACTTGAAGATGTAGCGCCTAATAACTCTAGTATGGTTACAGCATTGTTCTATTTCGTTTCATATGATGCGCCTGCTGGTGATTATGTAGATAATACTTTCTTAGAAATAACTTCGAATTTTTCAGATGCTGATAATGATGGTGTATCTGATGATGAGGACGAATACCCTAACGATCCAACTATTGCCTATACAAGCTATTGGCCTTCAAATGGAAATGCAACAATCATGTACGAAGATTTATGGCCTTCAAAAGGGGATTACGATTTTAATGATATGGTAATTGATGTTCATGTCACCATGTACCATAATGCACAAGGTGATTGGGTTTCGGCAGATTACGAAGTAGCACTGAACGCTGTTGGTGCCGGAATCGACAATGCTTTGGCAGTTAGATATGTAAACACGGCTAGGAATCCGATACCAAATATGGTAACTTCTGTTACTGGAGATGCAAAAATAGACCCTGATGTAGATAATGGCATTATTATTTTCGATCGGCCTTCTGATTTACAATCTAGCTATTATACAAATACAAGCCCTAACCTTACTGCAACTCCAGATGTAGCAACTTTTACAGTAAATTTTGATGGGTCATATAACAGTCCTTATATCCTTGATTTTTACATTTTCCGAAGTGATAACCGAGGACATGAAATTCATGTGCCAGGATTTTCTGGAACTAATATGGCAGATGCAAATTTGTACAACACAGGAGATGATATTAATGGAACCTACCGAACAGCACAAGGTTTACCTTGGGCCTTGGGCGTTATTTGGAACCAAGGTACAATACAAATTCCTTTGGAGGGTGTAGATTTCTTGAATGCATATCCAAACTATGGGCTTTACATAAGCAGTGATGCTTCAACAAATACCGATTGGTACAAATTTCCAAACACCAATAATACACTCGACATTAGCAGTTTTTAAACAAATTTCTTAACCCAAAATAAGACATAACAAGCCGATTTGTTTTCATATCCAAATCGGCTTTTTGATTTGCTTTTAATAAAATTTGACCATTATTTGATTCCAAATACCAATTTGAAAAAATGTATAAGCCTCTTTTAAAAATAATGGTTTACCATCAATAAATGATAAATGCTTTACAAGATAGTCTTAGTGTCATTGCGGCCTAGGCGTGAGACAATTGCCTTTAACCTAAAAGCCAATACCTTCAATTTAAATTCTTTCTAAAATCATTTG
This sequence comes from Bacteroidia bacterium, assembly GCA_030429455.1. GTDB lineage: Bacteria > Bacteroidota > Bacteroidia > Flavobacteriales > Flavobacteriaceae > Psychroflexus. The sequence goes on from JAUIFC010000009.1 coordinate 8,517, forward strand.
GACTCATTTTCGTCTTTTTTTTAAACATCTTACTGAAATACTGTGGATACTCAAATCCTAATCCATAGGCAATTTCACTTGCGCTGTCTTTAGAGTTTAAAAGTCGGTTCTTTGCTTTTTCGATGATAAAATGATGAATATGGTCTTGTGTACTTCGTCCGGTTTCTTTTCGCAATAAATCACTTAAGTATTTAGGCGACATGTTCATTGCTTCGCCACAATACTGGACAGATGGAATTCCTAATTCTTGATGTTTGTTCTCTTGATAATAGGTTTTCAGCAAGTGTTCAAAATCGCTGACCACATCTTGATTAAGATTGGTCCGTGTATAAAATTGCCTGTCGTAAAATCTCAAACAGTAGTTGAGTAGCAATTCTAAATTTGAAATGATCAGTGTTTGGCTATGGGCATCCAAATTGTTGCTAAACTCCCTTTTAATGGTTTCGCAAATTTGTGTCACTGTTTGCCTTTCCTCTTCGGATAGATGCAATGCTTCGTTGGATGCATATGAAAAGAAAGAATATTTTTCAATAGTTTTACTTAGTTCCGATTTTCGAATCAAATCGGGGTGAAACGCCAAGGTCCAGCCTTTATCTTCTGTATTTACGCCTTCCCTTTTAAACTCCAAAACCTGATGTGGTGCTGTAAATACCATCGTACCTTCTTGATAATCGTAGGAATTTCTTCCATAATTGACAATGGTAAAAGGGCAACTGTCTTTTAAACTGATTTGATACAGACCTAAAGCATACTTTTGATGGTCTAAGTTTATATTTAAGTTGGCATCAGCCAAACGAATAAGAGAAATAAGCGGGTGTTTTGGCTTTTCTAAGCCCAAAAAAGCGTGTACTTCTGAAATACTTTCTATATGGATTATATCTTTCATCTTCATTAAGCGCTAAAGTATTATAAGGATTCCCACCAATTCGAATACGATTTAGTGTCGTTTTTAATACGGATTTCTTGACCAATTTCTGGTGTAATGATATCCAAATTAATTGCTTTTGCTTTTGCTTTCACTCTTGTGATTGGATCTGTCCAAGAATGCAAGGCCAATTTAAAACTTGCCCAATGTATGGGCATGATTCGCTTTGCTTTGATGTCTCTTCCGGCCAAAGCTGTCTCTTCTGGCATCATGTGAATGTCCGACCACATTTTATTATATTGTCCACATTCCATTAGCCCAATATCAAAAGGCCCAAACTTTTCCCCGATGGTTTTAAAGTGCTTCGAATAGCCACTGTCTCCACTGAAAAAGATATTTTCATTTTTAGACTTGATTACCCAAGAAGCCCATAATGTCGTCTGGCGCGTACCAAATTTTCGTCCTGAAAAATGTTGCGCTGGTGTACAAACTAAATCTATCCCATCAAAACTTGCATTCTGCCACCAGTCTAATTCGGTAATATTTTGCTGAGTGACACCCCAAGCTTTTAAATGTGAACCAACACCTAAAGGCACATAAAAATGAGAAACCTTATCTTTAATTTTCAAAACAGACTCATAATCCAAATGGTCGTAATGGTCATGTGAGTAAATTACGGCATCGATTTTAGGGAGTTTTTCAATTTCAATTGGAAAAGAGCTGTTGAATCGGTTTGTCCCTAAAAGCGGATGTGGAGCGGCAACCTTGCTAAACATCGGGTCTATTAAAATCGTTTTCCCATCCATTTGCAACACAAATGAGGAATGGCCAAACCAAAATAATCGTGCTTCACCTTTGTAATTGGCAAGATGTAATGAATCTACTTGTTTTACTTTCAGATTTTTATCCGGTCTTCCATTGGGTACTTTGGTAGTGAAAAATTTATAAGCTAAACCCATCGTTTCCGAAAAACTCAACTCTTTTGGAACGGGATTTTTATTAAAAAATTTTCCTGCTTTATATTGATTGGATTTTGCATATTCCAATTGGTCTTCTTTTGAAATTGAACCCCCAAAACTTGGATAAAAATTGGTAAATAAGACGTAAAATACGACCAATACACCTATTATAGAAAGTACTGTAATCATCATTTTTTTAAGGATTTTCTTAAACATACTATTTAAATTGACTTAAAATCATCTTGTCATATAAACGATCGCCAAACCACTTTCTAATGGCTATCGCTGGTTTGGCCATATACCCTTTGACATATCTAGTTTTAGGTTTTTTGTCAGTTGCTGCTTTTGCAATGGTTTGTCCTAAAGCATCAACATCGGTTAGGCTATCGTTAGTATAGGCTTTATGCATTCCATCAGCAACTTTATTGGCAAATTCTGAATAGGCTCCCTTACTCGATCTTTTTCTAAGATTATCAGCTGCAATGGTTCCCCAAGGTGTTTTTATTCCTCCTGGTTCTACAACAACTACGTCGATTCCAAAAGGTTTTACCTCTAATCGAAGGCAATCGCTCCATCCTTCAACGGCATGTTTGGTGGCATGATACCAAGCGCCAAGAGGTGTATAAATCTTTCCACCCATCGAGGATATATTTACTATTCTTCCGTATTTGTGCTCTCTCATTTTAGGTAAAGCTAATTGAGTAATTCTAGCCATTCCGAACATATTGACTTCAAATTGGCGTTTGGCTTCTTGTATAGAAACATCTTCAACCGCACCGTATGAGCCATAACCTGCGTTATTAATCAAAACGTCTAAACGTCCTTCTTTAGTTATAATATCATCAATGCATGTAACGATAGACGCATCAATGGTTAAATCTAAGGATAAAATTGAAATTCCCGATGCTTTTAGGTCTTGCATTTCCTCTAGACGTCTCGCTGCGCCATAAACGATATGGCCTTGTTTATGCAATATTCGAGCTGTGGATTTACCCATTCCTGATGACGCTCCTGTTACTAACACTACTTTTTTCATGACTTCCTCTTTTGATTTATGAGTGCAAAATTAGAAACATAGTCAAGGGTGATTTGTATACAATTTGCAGATAATTGAATACTTTTTAAGTTACCCTTTGTTAAAAAATTATAACTATTCAGTCCTACATTAAATTTTCAAAACTATTGTAAACCAATGCTTAGTTTATTTTAACCGCTTAAGGACCGCCAAGATTTACACATGGGTCACAAAAAACTAAATTGTTGAATATAAATCCTTTGCTCTTATTTTTCTTTTGATAATCAGACAACTAAAAGAATAAAGGATACTGATTAGTTACAGTGTTATCACAATGAAGATTATTCTCTAATAAAAATGTAATCTGTTTAATAAACTACCACTATTGAATATTGCCATTGAATAATCAAATTTGAATTTTCATGGACTTAACACAACTAGGTTTCATCAGCTTTTAATTTTGTGAATGTATTGGTTCATACATAAACAATACAATGCCATTCGGATCGCGAATAGAAAAACTTCGATGACCCCAAGACTGATTGGTGATGTGTTGTTTGAAAGTCAAGCCTTTAGACTTATAAGTTTTGTAAAGCTTATCAACCCCTTCGACTTGAATGACCATAAACGCACCTTGAGGTGTTTTGTAATCTAAACCAGCATTTGTATGTTCCTCAGAATGCTCAGGAAGATGTAGAATTTCAATACATCCATCACCCGCTTTGAAAACAGAGCCTTTGTCATTCTCATTTCTTTCCCAAGAGAACAGCAATTCGAGTTCCAATTTATGGGCATAAAATGCGCAGGTGGCGTCGTATTTTTCTGTAAAGTAGGCAAACCGAAATTCTCCTATGTTGGTGTGCATTTTACATAATTTAGTTTGATTATTTATCTTTAAATGAGGATTTTCAACTGAAAACTAATAGCTTATGTTTCTTTTGTCCAGTTCTTTTTTTAAGGCGTTGTAGCGTTTAGGTTTTTTTAAAAACAGATAAATCAAAAACAATGGTATTAAAAAAGTGAATCCCCAAGCACCAGCAACAGCACCAAAAATGAGAATACCTATTAAAAACCCAATAAAAAATGCATCGAATAAAGGCGATGGTTTTATCTTTTTAAATTCAGCTAATAGTTCTTCATCGTTGAGTTGAGATAAGTCTTTTGGCTTCATTTTGAAACTTTATTTATTTCTACAATTATAAGCATCCACAGTTATCGTTTTCGTTATTTAATATGAAGACCTAAGAACATTCAAAAAAAATATCATTTAAGAATCTGTGATTGTTTACCTATTATTCAGCAAGTTTAATGATTGTTCGACCCTTTAATTTTCCTTCCAACATAAGAGCAACTTTTTCTGCGATTCCTTCCAAAGAAATTTCGGTATGCGCCATAGCATTTTGATCTATTTCCCAATCACTTGCCAGTAACTCCCATACCTTTTTCCTGTATTCCATGGGGTAATTTTGCGAATCGATACCAATAAGTGAAACGCCTCTAAGGATAAATGGAAACACCGTTAATTCCATTTTTGGTGATGCCACATTTCCACAACAAGTTACTACTCCCAATGGCGATGTAGACTTTATTATATTTTCCAAGATTACACCACCAACCGTATCTACTGCGCCTGCAAACAATGGTCTTAAAAGAGGTCTGTTTTTAAAATTCTTGATGTCTGACCTGAGTAAAATCTCACTTGCTCCTAAGGATAGTAAAAAATCTTTTTCGGATGCTTTACCTGTTATAGCGACTACTTCATAGCCAAGATGACTTAAAATTGAAATCGCCAAAGACCCAACACCGCCAGTTGCTCCAGACACAGCTATTTTCCCATCCTTTGGTTTTACCAATTCTGTTAATCTTAAGACAGACATACCAGCCGTCAAACCTGCAGTACCAATTAGCATTGCTGTTTTCATCGTCATGTTTTGAGGAAGTCGAACAGCCCAAGAAGAAGGTACTTTAATGTATTCTGCAAAACCTCCATTGGTATTCATCCCTAAATCGTAACTTGTCACTATGACTTTTTCGCCTGTGGAAAAATCTTCGCTTTTTGATTGTTCTACCACACCAACAGCATCGATTCCTGGCGTGTGTGGATATTCCTTGGTGACGCCTTTGTTTCCAGTTGCAGACAATGCGTCTTTATAATTTAAAGAACTGTAATGCACCTTTATTAAAAGTTCGTCGTCGTTGACAGTTGGTGTTTCTAGTTCTGAAACTGAGGATATAAATTCTCCGTTAATCTCCTCTACTCTAAATGCTTTATAGGTTTGTTGTATGTCTTTCATTCGTATGATTTTATTGGTTTAAATATACGATATGAATCTATTACCATAAAAAAGATTTCTGATTAGATTAACCAAGTTGTTGTTATAAAGATTAAAAATGCTTCTTTATTCTTCAACTGTTTTTGAAGATGAAAAATTAGGTTGTTATTCAGGCGTTTTTTTAGAAGGAATATGACTTGAAATACCCGTATCTTTTGACAAATAGACTGTTTGAGAAGGAAAAGCAAATCCACTTCCGCTATCTTCAATAACTTTAGCCATTTTTAGATTAAGTTCTTCTTTAATGGCTAAAAAGTCATTCCAATCGATCGCATAAATGTATGCAAATAATTCAACGATAAGGCTATCGCTTCCATAATCTACAAAACGAACTCTGGCTGGATCGGGGTTTACTTTTTCGTGTGTATCCAGCATTTCTTTAAGCCCTTTCAAGACAAATTTCATTTGATCATGAGAAGTTTCATAACGCAAACCAATTCTTGTATTGAATAAAAATTGATCCCTGGCTGCATAATTTTCGATGAGTCTTGATGAAAAATCGGCGTTGGGAATAGTAACTATTGTTCTGTTTAAGGTTCGTATTCGCGTTGAACGAATTCCTATTTTTTCAACAACTCCGATGGTATCACCAAACTTGCAGAAGTCGCCCACATTAACGGGCTGATCGAAAATAACAGATACACCGCCTACAAGATTTTCAACTGTTTTCTGTGCACCTAAAGCCAACGCAATACCACCAATTCCTAATGCGGCAATTCCTGTTGTGACGTCTAAACCAATCGTATCCAATGCAATAATAAAGGCGATAGCAAGCAAGGTAAATTTGACACTTGCTCTTACAAACAGGATTGCAGACAAGCTTGCCGTTTTGTTGTTATCTCTTAGTTTTTGTTCCCCAAAATGAAAAAGTGAATCGGCCAATAGCCAAATGAACATAAAAAGTGCTAGCCACAAAATGAGCATGTTCACAATGCCAAAACTTTGCCGTATAATGATGGATATTTCTAGTGCTCTGGATACATAAATTAGTAAAACGACTGTGAGTACCAACCTTAGAGGGATCAAAAAGGTTTTCAGTATTTTTCCATGACGGGAATTGTCGTAATTTTTCCAAAATTTGGTAACAAGTAGATTAATTAAATAAGTGACTAACCAACAAGCCAAATAAGACACAAAAGCGACTAAAACCATTAACAGCCATTGGTTAATACTTGCACCATAGAATCGCTTAGAAAGAATATCTGGCAAATATTCACTTTGGACAGTGAACTGTTCATTTTGGCTATCCAATTCGGTGAGTTGTGAAAATGTAGGTATGGAAAAGACCCAAATTTTTTGATTCTCAAAAGTTGTGAGTTGTTCCAAAAAAATGGAAATATAGGCGCCATCAACTTTTGCAGAACCTACTTTTTCAAGATTCAGTTCTATGCCATCATCTGTATAACCTTCGGAACGATCGCTAATCACACTAAGTGGTAATACACTTCCAAATCTGTTGAGCGAATTTTCAAATGATTTGAGCGACTTTGAAAGTTTTATGGAGTCGCCATACATTTCGAAAGCTCTTATGTCGATGTATTTCGAAGCTCTGCTGTAATCCTCTTTAGCCAAAGATTTAAAAAAGCCTTTTACTGTTCCTCTAGGCGTAGACCTTCCGTAAGGGTCTGAGGCTACTTCTTGTAAAGGTTTTTCATCATTACTTCCCAACAACTTATTAATGACCTGATAAGAATATGAATCTTGAGTAGATAATATGCTAATGAAAAGTATAACCAATAACTTTCTAACCGACATTATATTTTGAATTTGATAGGTTGTGAAATTAAGATTTAAAGATACAAATTATGCATTAGATAGCTGCTCTAGACGATTCAATTTACAAATCATACCACAAACTATTTCGGATTTTTATTCTCATAGTTTTCAATTACAGGTTTAATATTTTCACTTTCTGAAAAGTTCCGCTGTAAAAGCATGTGTCTCATTCTTTCAGTGTAATACCACTATAAATTGAGTTGCGTTTTGGCTAATTTGGCTATCCGTTTACCTAAATATCTTTCTCACATTTACTCTTTACTATTTTTTCCAAAGGATTTATCAGGATAAGCAGGAACTGGAGTAACCTCTCTCGGGTCTTCAGCAATTTGTTTCTTTAAAAGATCGATAGCTGCTTCCAACTGGGCATCTTTACCATTAAATGTTTCATGAGGTAAATTATCTAAAACAATATCTGGTTCGAAACCACGACCTTCAATTAGCCATTCTCCATTTTCGCCATAAACACCATACATCGGTGCTCTCGCCACACCACCATCGGATTGACGGTTAGAACTGTTTAGCCAAATCTGTCCACCCCAAGTACGCATTCCTATAGTCGTTCCCAAGCCAAGCTTTTTGAAACCTTCGGCAAGCGTTTCGCCATCTGAATAAGTATTTTCATTCACCAAAACCACTATGTGTCCTCTGAAAGAATATGGCATGTTCCAATAAGGTTCACCTGAACGGCCTTTCCAATACATCCAAGCCGTTCGGATTAACTTAGATAGCACAAAACTGTCTATATTTCCACCCCAATTGTAACGCACATCTATGATAAGCCCTTTTCTGTTGAATACAGGATAAAACTCTCTGTAGAATTGACTTATGTTGGCACTTCCCATGGCATAAAGATGCAAATAGCCAATATCTTTATTACTAGTTTCTTCAACTTTTAACCTGTTGCTGTATTCCCAATCCTCGTACCTTAACCAGAATTCACTGCCTTGAGGTTTTACAATTACTTCCTTAGTATTTTCTCCACGTTTTACAGACAAAAGAACCTGTTTACCAACCTGATTTCGAATCAATTCGCCAATATCTATTGCAGAAAGCGCATCTTTTCCATTTACCTTTGTGATGATATCTCCCTCTTTTATGTCGAGATACGGATCGTCTAGTACAGATTTTCGGTTCGGATAGTCTGGATCAACTTTGTAGATGTAGTCTATTCTGTATCCACCATTGGTTTCGTCTCTTGTCGTTTCTGCTCCTAAACTCGCCACTTGAATATTCTTGTTATCGCTTCGTGTGTCTCCGCCTCGAGCTGCCGTATGCAGTGCAGATAGTTCTCCAACCAATCTTGCGATGACATCGTTTAATTCATTTCTAGTCGTTACTCTTTCCACAAGTGGTAGATATTTGTCATACATTTTGTTCCAATCTACGCCGTGCATGTTTTTATCATAAAAATAGTCACGTTCCATTCGCCATGCATCTTTATAAATCTGCTTCCAATCCTCCCTTGGGTTTATTGAAAATTTCCACCCTCTAAAGCTGATTTTTGCGTTGTCTAAACTTGCTTTTCCTGTTCCGGCATTGACCATGTAGTATGATCCTCCTTTTCTAATCAACATTTTCTTACCATCCTGAGTCAATTCAAATCCGCTAACAGACGTTGCTACATCTTTCACTTTTATATCTTCATTCGAGATTTTTACAACTTTAAGGTGCGATTTTGCATTTACTCCAGTTTCTCTCGCCATCATATATATGGCTTTATCATTTACTGCCAGGCCATAATAATTTCCAGCAGAAATAGGCACTTCTTCAATTCGAGTTTTAATACCTTGTTTATCGATGTTGACAACAAGCTTGCTATCTTCTTTGTCCTTTTTCCCTTTTTTCTTTTTGTCTTTCGTAGGTTTTTCTTCTTTTTTATTTTCATTCATCAACTCGTCATATTCTCTAAAGGGTGAGCGTGTTCCTTTTTTTAAGGCTACTTCGTAAAGTTTTTCACTTGCATCCCAATAAGGCTCAGGTTGACGTGTACCCCAAGGACTTCCGACCAATGTCGTGAAACTTCTGTCGGATAAGAAGTACATGAATTTTCCATCTGGACTCCATTTTGGATTAAAACTATTGGCCCGATCTGTAGTTAAATCGAAGCTTGATTGGTCTTTAACATTATAAACTTTAATCTGAGACATGGAATTTAGTGCGTTTTGAACAAATGCAACCCATTGGCTATCAGGAGACCATGAAAAGTCTCGAATTCCTTCTTGATTTGTGGATATTTTTGTGCTTACTCCTGTCGACACATTTAGCACATACATATTTGCGTCAAGATCGTCATAAGCAATCCATTTGCCATCAGGTGACGGAATGCCTTGATATCTTAAAATACTTCCGTCTTTAGTCATTTCTGAAATTTCACCTGAACCATTTGCAGCAAATTTTACAAACTCGAATTCTCCGCTTTGGTCTGAAAGAGAAATGACATTTTTGCCATCATGTGAAAATAATGCATCTCGAAAACGAACCTCTTTTTGATCTGTAAACGAAACGATTCGACCTGTTTTGACAGGCACAACAAATACACGACCTCTCGCAGTAACAACAACTTTCTCTCCCTTTGGGTCGGGATGGACAGAGGTGATGTATTGAGATGGATTTTTGTCCCATTTTTCTCGTAATTGTTCTAAATCTGAAGCTAGTCGAATATCAAGCTTGTTGTAACTTCCAGTTGAAATATCCAAAAGCCATAAATCTGCTGCATGTTGATAGACGATTTTCCCGTTATCTATATTTGCATATCTCACGTCGTATTCATCGTGCTTAGTGTGCTGTTTTAGGTCTTTTCCATTCATATCCATTGACCAGATGTTCATTATACCATCTCTGTCTGTAATAAAATACACTCTTCCTTCGTGCCACATAGGCTTATGGCTTTCGCCATCGTAATCTGTTGTTAGTTTTACAGCTTCGTTTTTACCATCAAATTTCCAAATCTGACGGGCTGTTCCACCGACATAACGTTTAGCTGCATCGCCATGATCGGCAGGTCTGACAAAAAACCAAACACCATTTTCGCCTTGAACACCTTCACTAGCTTGATAAAGAGGCACAACGCTTTTTACTTTAGTATCCAAATCTATAGTGACCAATTGTTCGTCTGGTAGTTTGTTATAGGCTTGAGTCTGGTAAACAATTTTGCCATTTGGCGTCCAACTGCTTAAGGTAGAGTTATCAGATTCATAAGTCCAGCGTGTCGTAAGTCCTCCGTCTATCGGCATGGTGTAGACCTCTGTTGGCCCCTCATAACTGGCAGAATAGGCAAGCGTTTTACCATCCGAAGAGATATTTGCAAAACGTTCTTCTTCTGCGTGAGTTGTGAGCCTTTGCGCAAGTCCACCATTTGTAGAAACTTTCCAAATGTCGCCTTCTGCTGTGAAAACGATAGTATTTTTATGGATATCAGGATACTGATAATAACCTTCGAATCCTTGAGCATTCATTTGGTTTAAACCAAACAACATACATGTCAAAACGCCAAATGTTTTAATGTTTATTAACTTCATATCTAATGTTTAAGGTGATTATATTCTATTGATTATCATGTCCTTCAATTCTCTGATAACTCAACGGGATAAACTCTATTTTTCTTTGTGTTACAATTTAAACTAAAAATCCGAGACACTGTCCCGGATTTAAGTTGAAAATTTCTAGAAAAAATGTGGTCATTTCATCTATTGATCTTTATTTCAATTGTTTTTTTCCGGTTTCGAAATCTTTTACGATAACAGCACGGTCATATTCTTCTCCAACAGCGGTATAAGCGACATAGGTCAAAGTGTTGTTTTCCACTGTGATGACTTGATAAAACTGGGTTTGTTCGGCTGTTACATCTGGTGTGTAACCATCGGCTTCATAGGCTTTCATTTGATCTTTGTCAACTTCATACTGTTTAGGGCCACTTACAGAAGTCACGTAAACGGTTGTAATTTCATCATCACTTTGAGAAGATGTTGTTGTCATCGGTACATGGCCTCTTGCGTAGGTGTGGTCATGTCCATTTAACACTAAATCTACATTGTATTTATCCAATAAAGGTTTCCAGTTTTTACGTGCAAATTCGAAGTCGCGTCCCTTTGCAGGAGAGAACACGGAATGGTGGCATGTGATGATGTTCCACTTGGCCTTAGATGCTTTCAGCTGTTTTTCCAAATATGGTGTTTGCTCTTCCAAACTGGTATTGGAGTTTAAAGTAATGATTCTTATGTCCTGATAATCTACTGTATACACTGTTTCGTGTAGTTTTTCAGGCAAAGAATTTTCCACAGGTAGTGTAAATTGTGGTCGCCATTGGATGGCGAGTTGTCTACCGCCTTCTTTTTCTAATGGATAAAACTCGTGATTTCCTACCGCTGGAATTGCTGTCCATTGGCTGTGGATAAATCCACCCGCTTTATACCACTCTGCCCACTCTTGATCTTTGTGTGAACGGTTGATGAGGTCTCCAGCATGAACTACAAAAGAGGCATCTGGAGCAGTTTGGTATGCCATTCGAATTACTCTAGACCAATGCGACAAGACATCATTCTGGGCATCTCCAAAATACACAAATGTTGTCGGTGCATACTCTGCTTTGGCCGTTTTGAATTGAATCCATTCTGACCAATGCTCCTCGCCGTCACCCACTCGATACGCATATAATTTGTCTGGAGATAAGTCTTCAAAATTCACACTATGGTAATGCACTTTTAAGGACGCATTGTCTTTATACAAGCCTAAATCAAATACTTCGTTGTTTGCAACTATCGTTTTTGCATTCTCTGCAAATTTTGAATTTACACTTGCTTCGGCTATTTGAGCCACAGCTTTTGTAATGGTTGTATCTGTTCGCCAAGTTACCGCACGACTTGTGGCTGGATCGCCATTAAAAGTAAGAATGATTCTATCTGGATCTTTGCTTGGAATTTCCCAATGATGAAGACCTTCAAGAACATGAGAATGACCGTGATGGTGCTCATGTTGATAAGAATTTTCGTTTTTACATGATGTAAACATAATGCTCAACACGAGCAGCTTATAAAAGCTCTTATTAATGTTAAAAAAATTTATCATTTGATTATTGATTTAATTTGGATTGTTCAAAAATAACCTAAAAATGAAGTTTGATTGTAAATTGAATATGAAACTTTCAATTAAAACCAGATCGTAAACAATCCGCTTTCATATTCAGTCTAAAGGTGTTTAATTGTTCTTTTAACAGGCAATTGAAGATGTTCATATAGTTTACGAGTTTAACTCATACTACAATTTTGGTTCAACGAATATTTTTTCTTCCTTTAAAAATTCAACTTTTATGGCTGAAAATAAATCTTTGAGTTCTAGGTTATTTCGTTTTTGATCAGCAAGATGAAGACAGCAATATTCTATTATATTATTAATTTGAGCACCAGTAAGTTCAAATTTTTCAGCGATGAGGACTAATTCGGATTTACTTGCATTTATGTTTTTTGGTATCGCCATTTCCCATAGTTGTAATCGTTCTTGCCTGTTTGGTTTTGTAAAAGTGATAATTGCATTAAAACGTCTGATAAATGCTTGGTCGATATTGTTTTTGTAATTGCTAGCCAAAATGACTAAACCATTAAAATATTCAATGCGTTGCAACAAGAAACTCACACTCTGATTCGCATAACGATCCTGAGCATTTCGTGTATTGGAGCGTTTTCCAAAAAGCGCATCGGCCTCATCAAAGAAGAGTATCCAGTTTTTATTTTCGGCTCGTATAAATACTTTTTCTAAGTTTTTTTCAGTCTCACCAATATATTTCGAAATGATCTGAGACAGGTCTATTCGATATACAGGGCGACCAAACTCTTTACCTAGTAGTGAAGCAGTCAATGTTTTTCCCGTTCCTGAAGGGCCATAAAACAAGGCTTTGTAACCTGGAGGCATGCGTTTTGCCATTCCCCAATCTTTGCGTAAAACATCTTTGTGCTTTATCCATAAACGAATGTGATTAATCTGATTTAATGTATTGGCGTTTAATACCAAATCTTTCCATTCCATTGCCGTATGTATGAGTTTTGCTGGAAAATCTGGTCCAAATCTTGGTTTAAGTGCTTCGCCATACAAGAGTTGATGAATACTTTCTTTTGGAATAATCAATTTGCCACTCATGAACGGCATGCCCTCTTTTACAGGTTCTATAAACAAAATTTGATCAGTAAAAAACCAATGGTCTTCTTTAAAATAATCAAGCAATTTTAAACGCTTTTGCATGTCCTTACCTGCCAGAATATATTGGATGGTTTCACCCGTAGGCTGCATGCTTCGGTAGGTATCGTTTTTAAGCCCACCCCATTCAGGGAACTCTCCGCCTTCTGGATAAAGCTCTTTTAAAATGTTGTCATAAAAACCTGTAATGACGTGTGGTGCTAAAGTCATTAACAGAATAATCCCTTCCTCATGAGAAGTTTCTCTACCTAGGACTTCCGAAAAAGTATTTTGAAAAGTATATTCCTTTACCTCTTTATTAGTGTTAAATTGGTGTAGGATATATTCTTTGAGATTTTGGAAAGGCATGGTACTAAATCGTAAATTAAATTCATAAAACAAAACTATCTTACACTTTTACTTTCACATCACCTAATTCTTTAAATGCTATTGATGCAATTTTATATTTACTAGTTTTTAAAGTGTAGAAATTTCGATATCTACCTGCATTCAACTGCAAATAACTAGGTGCAATTTGGTGTGCAAGGCTTACAAACCCTCCAGAAGTATCACTTAACCAGATATAATTTTTTTCATCTCTTGAAAACTTGACACGCTCTTGAGTCCGTTTCTCATACCACGAAACATCGTAACCTACATCGAAAGTACATCTAATAGGAATTTTGAGATTTTTAATTTTCGTTTTGCTAATTTCAGGCTTTAAATGTTGGTTTATCCCGTCAATTTTAGCAGAATTGATTGTTGGTTTTGCATTATGCCATTCCCCAAAAACTTGCAAAACACCCAAATTATCCCAGATATGAGTATCTTTCATATTCACAGTTCCATCTTTAGTGGTACCATAGTCTGACTTTGCTAAAAAGACAGACCAATTTTGTACCGTTTTATTTCTTTGTTTTCTTCTCGCTTTACTGAAAAAACTAGGATTAAGTGTAGATTGAATAGCTAGAATTGCCTCAAGGCCTTCTTTACCTTTACTTTTCAATGTACTTTTTCTCTTTCTTAATTCTTTTCCTTGTTCGCCCATATTATTGATAAGATTCTGAACTTGAGAATTAATAAATATTTCCCCTGATCTTTTTTTATTTTGAACTGGATGAGAATTTTCTGCTGCAGCAAATGAAATTTTCATTCCATTTGTTAATTTATTTATACCTGCCTTTGTAACATCATTTACAATATCACCACTTAATCTTTCAATCACGCTAATTGTACTATTCTTTAAAATATTACTAGTAGATAGTTTTTTTGTAATGAGTTTCCCTGCCTGAACTGCAACAACACTACCGATACCTGCTGTCGCACCAACGAGTGCTAGTTCTGCTCCCGCCATTAGTAATTTTTGCCACATCTTTGGTGGATCAGCCTCCCCAATTTGTTTATACATTATTTGCAGTTCCAGTTTTTGAGATTCAAAAATTTTATCATAATCCTTGACAGTATTATCTATTGCAGTATCAATTTCATCATTATAGTCTTTTTTATTTTCTTGTTTTTGAATTTTGAATTGTTCACTTTGCTGCAAAGTATGCGTCAACTCATGCGCCAATAAATGCTTACCCGAATTGCTATGAGGATTGTATTTTCCTTCATTAAAATAAATGTCATTGCCAACAGTAAAAGCCTGTGCATTTAAGTCCCTGTTCATCTGAGCAGCCTGAGCATCGGTATGGATTCTTACACCCGCAAAGCTGGCTCCAAATCGACTCTCCATAAAACTCTGTGTATTTTTATCCATAGTTTGACCAGTTCCTCTCCTTGAATCAATCTGTTGAGTCAAGGCTTGTGACGCTGAGCCAGCTTCAGACGCATTTCCTTTAGACTGAATTAATGGTGTAATTTGAGAAGCCATCGATTTTGTTTGAACCATCTCTTCTTCACAATCGGTGCACTTACGCTGTACTAAAGGCCCTGTTTGTACTTTAGTCTTTACCTGAGAATCACTCATACCTAATACCTTATCAGCCATGGCATCGGCTTCTCGTTCGTAAGCATCATCAGGTGAGCCAATAGTCAATTTACGTTGAATGACATGTTTCCCTATAAATTGACTATTTCTCTTTTTCTGAGTTTGTTTTGCAGTTGAATTTTGCTGAACTATTGCTTCCATCGTAAATATTTTAAGCCCACTGACATGTTAAATAATTATCCATCCATGGGGTTTTTACCATTCCGATTCCCCAAGGTAAATGATCCAGTAATACATCTATGCTTTGTTTTTCAACTATAATGTCGTATTTGTTTTTCTCATGTTCAATTAGTTTTGCATTGCGTTGTAAAAAGCTTTCTTGTAAAGTTTTCACCGAAGTGTTTTTAAGTATGGCCCAATGAGAAATGACAGATTCTAATAATTCTTGGCATTGTTCCTTTTCTGCGTTTGTAATTTCCCAATCGGTTTTGACCGTGTCAGAAAAGTTGATTCCACAGAGTAGCTTATTTAATAGAAGTTCTGTTTCATAGGTTTTGGTTTCGCCGTAAACAAGATAATGTAAAAGTAATACCGCTCGATGTCTAAAAGAATCCTGTTTCCATTCATTGCCATTTAGGTAATTCAGTTTTTTAAATAGGGGAACGATAAAGGGATTAAGAATAACTAAACCTGCATTTTCGACGTATACATAAGTTTGAGTACTCTTTTGTTTACCACTATTATTTCCCTGAAGAGCGTCTAAAATGGCGTCAATTTCATCCTGTGAGGTGGTTTTGTTTTCGTTGTTCACCGTTGTTTCTGTGGTAAAAGCTAATTTTATTAACTGGTCGAATTCGGCTGATAAAGCACCAAAACGCTTTTGTTGCTCTTCTAGTTTCCAAAACTTAGCTAAACGCAATACTTCTTCTTTTGAGAGGTTAAAATATGATTGTGCAACCTTCAAAGTGTTTTTAGCAGCATCAATTGAGTTTAGATTTGAATATTTACGCTTAACATGGGCAATCCAGAAAAGATAGATTACAAATTGCCTAGACGGTTTGGGTTGTTTCTTCAACAAAAGTTCTAATTCATTTAAATCTTTACTAATTCCTAATGTGCTTGAAAAATCAGTAATTAACTCATCAGGAAGATTTAGTATCATTCGTAAGGCAAATGTCTTTAATAGCTCAAAATCATCCTTTATTTTTTCAAATAATAAATTTAAAAAACTATCGTCAATAGTTACTGTATTAAAGATTTGATTCAAATCGGTGGTAATGGCATTGGGAGGTAATTTCCCTTGAGTCAAATACTCTAGCAATAAGTGTTGGTATGCTTTTTCTTTGGAGAGAACTTGGTAATTGGGATGGTCGTTTTTGGGTTGACTATGCTTTGGTTGATTTGATTTCAAAAAAGCTTCAACCTGTGTTAATGTAGAATTTACAACATCGTTTTTCCAGTTGGATAAGGTCAAGTTAGGTATTGAAACTTGCAATTTATCTATTTTCCAAACACCATCAGGCACATCATATCGATTGAGTAAAGCATCTAATTTTGAATATAAGTTATGCTTGAAGACATCTCCTATTTCGTCTTGTAATAGTTTAGCGGTTTCTTGCGTTGAACAGGCGATGTCGATATGGTGTTTTTCTAACAGATGCATTAAAATCAAAGGGGAATTTATATCGATTCGTCTATAATGTTTTGACTAGAATGGAAACAAACTGAGGTATAAGCCAAAGCATCTGTCAACGGGTAATCTGCAGTATTTTGTTGTCCAGGAACATAAAAATCCATATCAAACTGTACTGCAGGTGCATTATTACTCATAAAAAATGAAATAGTAGTTGGAATTGTAAATGGGAGTGCGTTATCCAAATTAGCAAATCTAATCTTAAAAGGTATACTAAACTGCATTTTAGTAGTTGTCAGAATAGTATTCATTGTACTTAACAATTTATCTCCATGGTCATTTTGTAAGTTGAAGATAAAAACGTTGTTATTAGAGTTGTCAGAAATTTTCAATTGAAATGTAAAATTGGCAAATTGATTTCTTATTCCTCTGCATGAATATTGCAACGTAGATCCTGTATTGTTGGTAATAGATGAATTTGTTTTATAATCAAAAAGGTTTAACTTACCATTATCAGGCTTATTTTCAGTGTAATCCATCAGTGCTGTTAAGACTTCACGTACTTCTGCAGCGGTATTGTTTCCGTTGTCTTCTATGGCAGCTATTGCTTTTTCTACTTTGGCTCTTGTTGACATAATATGGTGTTTTATAATTTATTGTTCATCTGTAAAAAAGTCATTATTGTTAAAATCGTTACTGTCAAAATCTGCAACAATTGGTTCGGGTTCGACGCTGTTATTTTCAATTACAATATTTATGCTCTGTCCATCTGAGCAGCATATATAAGGCAAATAGAAGTCTGCAATAATAATTTTTTGGTCTGCATTATCATTTATGGGTTTCCTTCTTGGCGTTCTAAACATATTGTCTGTGATATTCGAGTTAAAATAACTGGCAATCGATGGGTTGAGGTTATTAAACATGTAACTTGACATATTCTCTTTATAGTCCGATAGTGCCGAATCTATACTTTTAGAACAGTCGTCTTTGTCGCCAATTTTAGTTACATTGAGCAGGTATGGATTGTTTGTTTTACGCTTGCGGAGTACATTTTTATTTTTAATTCTTTCGATTAACACATTGGAAAATTGGAATTTTTTCATGTGTTCTTTTGCAAACTCGAAAAATAAAGGCAACTTAAAAATTGGTGAAGTTTTTGTTTGAAAAATAGAATAATCGCTGTAAACCATAACAAAAGTTCCGCCTTTAGCCACACCTGCCACATGCTCCAATCCCGGATGATTTTTTGCAAATTCTGATAAAAATGTTGACTTTACACCTCTAATCCATCTGTTGATGGCTTCTTGGTATATTAGGGTAAAAGCGTCTTCTAAAATAATGGCATTAAAATCGTCCAATCGATTTTCTATTTCCTGAAGTACAGCCGAATTATTATTACGCTGAACTAAATCGATACAAGCATTATGTAAAAGGAAAAGATCATTTAAATCCTCCAAGGCATCATAAAACGTTTGGTAGTTTTCCAAAAATTCGGTTAAGTCTTCAGTGAGTAATGTATTAAATTCGGTTACCGTATTCTCTAGACTATTCAAAAAAGTATCATTAAACAATGGATAATCTTTTTCTACCTTGGATTTGTTCTTTTTTAACCAATCTACCATAAAGTTTAAGGTGTTGATCAGTTTGGTTTTGGCGAGGTCGTACTCGATTTCCAAATCATCCCAAGCATTCCTATCGTTGTTAAAAATAATCGTGCGACCGGTATCGTCTACCGCATTGACGCCAACAACTTTAAATGGCAACCTGTAATCTTCTTGCAAGGCTGTTACCTCGGTTAAAGTTTTCGTATACTCTCGGCCAATATGTCCTTCAATTCTAAAAAAATCATAGTCCTGAATGTCATATTCCAAGGGTTGTGTTACATGCAAAGCTGAGGGATTGTACTCCTCAGCATGGTAACTCAAAATGTGTTTGTGTTGGTTTTTCGCCGTAAGTTGAGGAGACCATTTAGCGTTTAGTGCTGTTATATCAGAATAGTACATGGGAATTGCTTTGTCTGATAATGGAACTTTTCCTAAGTAAGATGGCGTTATTTTGATGCCTTTTTTGGCGACAACTTCAACATTTAAATCAAATGTTCCTATCTGTCTGATGAGTTTCTCCAAAAGGCCTTTCAACATATTTTTTGATTCTAAATCTTCTGAAGCAACAACACCAGTTTTGATAAAAGGGCTTCTAAATTTTAATAAACTGCTGTTTTCTAATATATCTTGTGTCGCAACTTCGGTCGAACCCAAAAGAATGTGGAATGGAAATTCACTCTTGTTAGGGCAACAAAGGCTTGGATTACAAAGATGAAATTCTGCAATCTCGTTGTATGTTTCGACCAAATCCGACATCCAGTCCCAAACATATTGAAGGTAATTGCCATTTTTATTTTGGTTGTATACTGATAGAATTCGACCCGAAACCTGATTTAATCTCATATAGTTATCCAAACTTCCAAAGGCATCTCCATAATGATTGTATATATTATTGAAGCTGGCATTAATCAAAGGAATAGATTTTTCGATTAACCGTTTGTAGGACGAAAAGATATCGGCTACAATTTTCAAATCTTTTTTAGGCACATTATACCTTGGTAGCACGAGTGCATCAAGATAGATGGTTTCGCAATGATTCAAACTAAACTCTGATTCAAAAAGTAACTCTTTATCCACCAAAAGGGGTCTTACTTTAAAATCTAATCGCTTGCCTTTGTCATCGCAATCCAAGGCAACACAATTTTTAACATCGACAAGAACAGTTTCAACCAAAAGCATGACTACTTTATTCTCCAATATGGCAGCAGTAAGAGGTTGTTTGCCATCGTCCTCGGAATTAGAGGCCAGTAGTTCCATCGAATTTTCAAACACTTGGTACCTATTGGCGTATTGATACATTTCTTCTAAATAATTCAAATCATCGTTGATCGAAGGTGTTAAAAAATTCTCTGATAGATTTACGGTTTTAAAGTGTGTAAAGGTTTGAGCCTCAAAGGGAATAAGATAGCCTAAAGACGTTACGCCAACGCCACAGTTGATATGTATGCTTGTATTTGAGGGTTTGGAAATTTCCATTCCGCATACCAACCCCATGCCTAATAACTGAAGTCTGGAAAGACGATCCTGCTCTTCTAAATAGCTAATAAATTTATTTAAGTGCTTTTGACTTAATACTTGATCGGCTTCAAAAATGGGATAGCTGTTATTGAGTAATGTCATGGGTCAATATTTTTAAGCGTTCCTAATGAACTATTGTTTAAAATAATTGGGTTATCTAATTCACTTTCTTTACAATCGTAAAGCGTGCCTCCATCATATATCGTGTTTAATTGCTTTAATGCTGAAATCAGTTGAGAAAGCGATTGATTGTAAGTTGCTTTCTCAGTGTTATCTAGGTCTTCCATACCATGATTAGTCTTCAAATCCTGGTATGCTTTTATCCATGTTTGATATGCTTTTTGAAACACCACCATGTCTTCACGACCCACCCAACAAATCTTCAGCAAACAATGTGCAGGTGCTTCTTGACGGCATAAGGTTTCCGCATATTCTCTAAAATACCTGTTTCTGAATCTTGCTAACCAACCTGGGAGCACAAGAGTTGCTTTAAACGAGTATGGATCCTTGTGGTCTTCGGAATTACAATCATCATTCAAACACACCGTTAGCAAATCTTCGTCCGAAGAACTTTCGTCTATAATGAGTGGTCTTAATAACATATGTTCAAGGAGGTAAAAGTTTTCCAAATGAGAATTGAGTGCCTGATAAAGCTTGGCTATAAACGCTTTTGCCTCGTTTTCTGTATCAAAAGCTTTCTCCAACTTGGCAATCTTTTTTTCATCATTATTCACTACATAAATGTACGAATTTGAATAGGTGTCTACTCTGTACGCACTTATGGTATGTAGAAGTTCTTGAGCCAAGTTCCAATGTTGTTCTAAAGGCAACGCCACTGAGCTTAACAATTTGAATTTCAGTTCTCCAATATCTGTGGTATATGTCCAGGTGTTTTTAGGTTCAGTTTCTGCTATATCACCCAATTGGATAGAATTGATTCCCAATAGGGCTGAAATCCTGCTTTCGTAACCACCTCTTTTTTCCATTTGCCATGGGAAAAGTGTATCCTCAGTTTTTGCTTGGCAGTAATTTATACCTAAACCACGCTCATAGCTTAATTGAGGATATTGTGCTAGGAAACGCTGTTTGTCTTCAATTAATTCTTTGTTTTGTAATTTGAATTCGGCAAAACCTCGAGCATTCTGCTGTATCCTATGCGTCATCAACACATAATCGTTAAAAGATTCTCCAAAACGTGCTATTAAATGGTCTAAAACTCGATTTCTTCTGTCAAAATAGTTGGTTTCTGATTCGTAAATAGATCTGTCTGCGTTGTTTGCTCCATCTCGTAAAACACTTATAAAATCTTCGCTATAGGCTTCATTTGCAAAATATTTGTCATCAATACCGTGAATGTCCTCTAGAAGTTTAGGAAAATAGGTTTTGTCGATATCTTTAAGGTCAAATAGATTTTTGGCATGGTATAACTGATTAAAGAAATCTGCCAAAAGCTGATCGAAATGAAGTAAATAGGCTTTTAACTGTTTTGCCTGTGCTTTTCTGAGGTTGGAGCTCGTGGACAATACTTGTCCTTCTCCTATGCCATAAACTTCAGGAAAATCGTTTTGAATACTATAATACTCATCAAGTTGATAATGTTTTCCATTTGGTATCGAAAAATCATTTTCTGCATTTTCGAGCTTAAGGCTATTGTTTTCTGTTTTTAGATGTATAATACCTTGGCTAAGTTCTAAACCAGAAGCTTCTGGAATGATGAAAGGAATCCCATCTCTAAACAAAAGTAATTTAGATTTTTCGTAAGAAAATACAGCTCTTTTTTCTCCATCTATACTCAAACACCAAGGTTGATTGCTTGAGCCTTCAATGGGTTTTCCATGATTGTCGTAAGCTGTTAGAAGTAAGTTCTTTACAGATTTTACGCCAGAAATATCTATAATAGAGGCGATTATGTCAGAGGCATGGATGCAATCTGTTAAATCTGTGCTCAATACATCTTCTTCCAATAGAAAACCATGTTTTAAAGAAGGACCGCTAAATATTTCTCTTGGCGACTTGCCCATATTGAGCATATCGCTTAATGTATAAAATGGAATAGACGGCGATAAAATTTGATCGACAGCCTGATTAATTTTCGCTAAAACTTCTTCTGCATCTGTTCCATTTTCCAATTCGATATCGGCGCAAATGCCAATTTCTACATTTTTGACAGTTTCCACACACAACCAATCTTCGCAAAGGTTTCTATTTTCGACGAGTACGTTATTGATTGTATTGAAAACGTCTGATACTTTTTGCTTTTTTTGTGCGAGTCTGTCGATTACGTCACAAATGGTTCTTTCAACACTGAAATAGTCTTTTACTAAACCTAGTTCAGATGGATCTTTACATTTAAAAAACAGGTCCAAAGTCTGGTCATTGTCATAACTTCTTTTTACTGTAATTTTTAATGTATCATTACTTATTTCAGATACTTCCTTGAATTCTATTTTCGTAGGCTTGTTCATCAGCTTAAGCTTATCTGCTTTAGCATGATTCCATGTGTCAAATTCCAAGGTTACGTCCACTTCAACATAAGTGCTGTCGGCGTCTAACCAAGCATATTGCAATCCAACGTCATTTAATTCTCCCAACGTCAAATCACTGCTTAATTCGATGACTACTTTGCTCAGACCTCTTATCGCTAATCTGTCTAGCGAATTACCGTATTTGTCATGTGTCTTTAAACTTAATTTATCTTCTTTAGGGTTTATGTATATGGGAATTTCGCTACCTAAAGGCAAATGATATCCTAACCTGTTTGTTTCAGATTTACTGTGTATAATCCAAGCATTGTTTACACCTTCAATATCTATAAGTGCTTTTCTATAATCCAAAGCTGTAAGAGGAGCATTGGTCAAAATTTCTTTTGCAGTAAAAAAAGATGTATTGTCAATTTTACCTTCTTTATTTGCTAGTAGATCTTCTATTTTAAAATTGGTTCTGTAGCCTAATTCTGTGAGCGCATAACACAGAACTTCCAGAATAGTAATGCCAGGATCATGGGCATTGTAGTCTGTCCATAGTTCATGCGCTAAAGATTCTATATGCTTTAAGCCTTCTTTTCTCAGAAACTCATAATCCTCAACAGGTTTAAGGATTCTTGCTTTGTCTATGTAAAAATCTGTTTTCATGAGCAACAACTGGTTATCGGTAAAATGTCATGAGTATCTGGAATAAACAAGCTATACACAGATTTTGGAACAATGTTATCTATGTCGCTCATTGTTTGAGCAATTTGGTCTGAACTTTCTTCTAAAATAAAATGGTCCACTTTAAAATCTGACAAATAATCTACAAAAGACTGTTGTTCAATGAGATGAATTAAAGTTGATTTATTCAGTTGTTTTTGAAAGTTTACATTGGCATTTTCATTGTAAGCCCATGGACTCAAAAATGCATTGATGGTATTTTGTAATTGTTGATCATATAAGTTAAGGTCAGCTCCAGGAACCTCTACATACTTTACATTAAATCGAAGTTTGAGTTTTTCCAATTTAGGCGCTTTAACAGCTAATCTTACATGAGGACTTGTTCTTGAACTAATGAAACTTTTTATCCGTTTCATGGTATCCAGACCAACTAAGGGTTGGTTGGATATTTTGGTTTTAGCAACTGGGATTAAAGTGACATATCCGGCACTGCTATTGTTTATTTCAAGACTATCATACCTGTAATGGTTTAAACATTTTACCTGATGCACTTCTGGAAAATGGTCTAACACAAGCTTTTCGTAATCCCAAATACTAATCGCTCTGCCTTTATGCCTTAATCTCTCGCTTGTTCTTTGGTAAAAACGATTTTGGTCTTCTTTGGCTTTGCCAGAAAAAGAGCGGTAAGGCTGATTAATTTTTTTAATATGGGGATTTGCAGACTTTAGTTTTGAGATTGCGCCTTCTTCCGTATGTTCGATAAAGTCTGTGCCTTGAGATTCATAATCAACAAGGTTTGCTTTTAGTGCTTGGTTGTGAATGCCTATCAATTTACAAACGGCATCAATACGTGTTGACGCTTGTATTTTGATCCACCAACAATCAGAAGGCCATTCGGTTTGTTCATTTAGCTTTAGATCAAAAGGACTATTTAAAGTTACGATTCCAGACTGTGTCAGTCCATTTGTGGCATCATGGATGTTATTATTTTCAAAGTCTCTCCATTCTTTACCATGAAGGTATTTCCAGTTTAGGTCGATGGCCTCTTGTCTTGGATTTGCTGTACCATCAGCGACCTGAAACAATAAGTTTAGCGCATTTCCATCTTTTATGTCTTTTACTCCAATAAAAAGCTCTCCTTCGTTCGTATAGGAAGGTAAAATTTGCATTCTGTCGGCTTTAAATGTTGAATAGCCTTTAGGATAAATTTGAAACAGCTTACTGCTACTAGAGCTCGCTGTATTGGAAACTGTAAACACACTAAAAGGAGTCGTATATTCAAAAGAAATATCCAATATATTAGGCACGTATGGCAAAGCTGTGCTTCCTTTTGCTTTTGATGCGGTAATGAAATTATTTAAAAATGTGTTTTTATCATAAGCAGAGGAATTCAGGGTAAACTTCATAAAACCATTCGTGTCTTCAGGAGTTAGAGGTTCATCATCTGTAAAATCAAATGAAGATGTAGGATTAAGAAGTGGCACAAAGGTATCTTCCCTTAAAATTATTGTGTCTGTCCAAGTACCATTTTTAAGGATTTCAAAATCAGATAGAGTGCGGAGATTAATATTATCATCAGCTAAATCCATTTTGATAATAAACTTTCCAGAAAAAATATTTTTCTGAAAAAACTCCTTACAAGCGAATATGAGTGTATTCCCGTTTTTAGGTATAGACCCAAAAGGCTCAAAACTTTTGGTATGATCGATTTCGCCAGTGTTGTTATATAGTTTAAAGTGTTTATAATTAGTAACGCTTACGGAAATTTTTATTTTCTGAAAAGGAGGATTGTAGGCTATATTCCCAGATTTACTCAATATCTTTAAAACAGGAAATGTGGTATTCAAAGCAACGCCTTTATGAATTTCTGCATTAAATGGGATAATGCCTTTTTCTTCACTTGGAATGGTTAGTGTTATAATGCCTGCTTCAAAGTCTGCGTTTGCTTTATACCAGCCATCTTGTGCGGTAAGATAAAATTCATAGTCCTCTGGAGGGATATGAATGATGTCATCTGCAGAATCATTGAATGTTAATTTAATAACGCGATGTCCACCTCTCAAGTACAACATAGGCGATGCCAATGCAAACCCAATTTGATTGTAAACGGATTCGTTAGGAAAGGCATTCCATTGCTCGCCCGTTGCATTTAAATGGGAAAGCTCTTGAAAATAATAGGTGTTGTCTTTTACACTACTGCCATATATATGTTCAACTTTTGCTTGGTTTATGGCGACATCAGCGGTACTTTCATAATACTTATTTCGACCTTGACTGTCTTTTCCAGCTAAAAAAACACTGCCTTTTTCAATTAAAAACGAAGACCTGTTTTTATGAGGTTCAATACATAAATGAACCGAGTCGGGCGTTGCTTTTTCAGGATAAAGGTGTAGTATTTTGTTGTAGTAAAAGTCTAAATGACGTTTGGTAAATTGATTAAGGTTTTCTTGAGCATAGCCAAATAATTTTAAAAATGCCAAGTACAAGGCGTACTGTGGTGAATGTTTTGGATAAGACTCCAAATTAATTTGGATTTGTTTTTCGCATCTTCTTTTCCATTGATGTAACAAGCCAAAAACGTTTTGAACCTTTTTGTTAAACAAATGGTGTTGAAGTGTAAATAGTAAATCTGTAGAAGCAGATAATTCCCTTTTAATTGCTTCTAAAACACGACTTAAACCATTTTGTGTGTTTTTGAAATAGCTTTTAACTTCAAAATCGTTTGGCAGTTGTCCTATTTTTTCAAGAAGATTATCGACAATAGATGTCATATTGTGGAAGAAAGGCAGCACCACTTCCTTTTGCTCTTCTAGATTTTCAATAAATAGCAACTCTCTCTTTTTTAATTGAAATTCTTGACTAAGAGCAGTGATATCCAATTGGGCAATTTGTGCCAAAATTGATGTTGTTTCCCACTGAAAAAAACTATCCCATTTGCCA
Organism: Bacteroidia bacterium; assembly: GCA_030429455.1. Classification (GTDB taxonomy): domain Bacteria; phylum Bacteroidota; class Bacteroidia; order Flavobacteriales; family Flavobacteriaceae; genus Psychroflexus. The sequence goes on from JAUIFC010000009.1 coordinate 34,407, forward strand.
GTAACAATATTATTGTTGTCAAAAAAATTAATCTGCTTGGACAGTGCATTCGTGCTTTCAATAAGATCCTTAATTGTGCGTTCGTCAAGATGAATTGAGTCTGGCGAAAGCGCATTAAGCATTCTGTTGGATTGATTGCTTCCAGTTTTTTTATGTGTCGCTATGTCTGTTTCGCAATTGGTCATATTGCAAGTTAAGTTTTGATATATGTTCCTTCTTTAATATAAAATGGATGCACATAGTTGAACCTTGAATTTGTTGTTCTTATTTTGTATTGAAGTTGAATATGTATCACTCCTTCTTCGGCTTTTGGACTGGTAAAGAAAATGTGTTCAAGGTCAATTCTCGGCTCATAGAGTAGAATCGCTTTTTTGATAATGCTCTTTAATTTGGTTAAAAAAGTAACTGTAATATTTTCAAATGGTAGCACATTTATTCCGCAGCCGTATTCGGACAAGAGCACGCGTTCACCTAAGCGTGTTGACATCAAAATATGAAGACTTTGTCTGATGTCTTCTTCGTCACTTACCGTTTCCACCGTTCTTTTATGTGGATTGAATGTTGGCGGAAAACTCCAGCCAGTTCCTAAAAAATTGTCTTTACTCATCCTTTAATTTTTTAACCTCCAATTAATACCGTTGGACAACCCATGATGATACTTCCTCCATGCGCGGTGGAATCTCCCATTCTTGCTGCTGGACTTCCAGAAATCAACACACTAGAAGAACCTTTGATAATCGTATCCGTTGGTCCAACACAAACACAAGAATCGCCTACAACAGCTGCAGGCAATCCACCAATCAACACTGTCGAATTTGCACCTGGTAAAATTGGGCCACCAACATGAGGTTTTGGCCCATCGGACATTGGACATACATGCATATCGCTTACTCTTGCGGCATTTGGCATAATCAATTAAGTTTTATAAGTGAGCCAGAAAGTTCTACTATTCCACCCGCTTTTATGTTAATCATCTGGCCTTCTATGTTTATACTTCCTTGGCCATTTAAATTTATATCTCTCGTACTGTCTAAAGTTATCCCATCTGTATTCATGGTTATTTTATTGCTGTTTTCGTCTTCCAACACCAATCCTTTTTCTGTATCGCTTATCAAAAGCTTGTTTCCGTTTTGTGTGCTAATCTCCACAGTTTTGTCCTCGTCGTTGATAATTATTTTTGTCTGCTCTTTGGATACAATGCCTTGAATCTTATTATCCGCCTCTATCGGATATGGCATTGTGTTGGCACTGCTAAATAGTTTTCCTAAAATAACAGGAGTATCTGGATTATTATTTATACAACCTAGTATAACCTCATCGCCAACTTCTGGGATAAAAAAAGCACCTCTGTCATTTCCAGCTTGAAAAGAAGACAATCTTGCCCAAACACCTTCAGCATCATCAGAAATTGAAGGAATTTTTACTTTTACTCTAAATTCGTTTTCAGGGTCATCTTCCAATTGTGTTACGACTCCTATTTGAAGTCCTTGCATGCTATTGGTTTGTCCCGTTAAGGATGCATTGCTAGGAATGCTCGTGTTAATGTTTTCGGCAAAAGATTTCGAGTTTTCTAAACCAAAAGAATATTCTGTTTCCCAATTTCCATTTTCTATGTGATGGTATTCGGAAGAGATCAGAAAGGCATCGCCATCAATTTGGGAGTTGATATTTTTAAATTCTAAATAATCTCCGCATTTTGCTTTTAAATTACCAAAGGTTTTTACTTTGCCTTTAATTGAAGACAGCCTGTGTTTTGATGCTCTTGCTTTTGCTATTTGAGCAATGGTATCTGCCTTATAAGACGATTGACTCATGTCCAAAACCTCCTTACCACTGGCATGATGAGCTCCTGATGAACTTTCTTGACTTTCAATAGATTGTGATTCTGGATTCCAATAACGCACTTCTACATCTGCAACACATTCTTCCTTTTTAAGTTGAAACTCCTGTACGTTTGCTCCATTTTGTGCCAAATATTGCGATTCTTCAGGATCGTCTGTTATGTTTACTGTTTTGAAACTGCTTTCTCGAATTCTAGTCATCATCCCAAGACTATCAAGGTAACTCAGTAAATAATCCCATGGAGATAGTTGCTGTATTTTACTAATCGTTTCTTCGCCAAAAGCATCCAGTTGAACTTCATTGATCATTTGAATATCATTAAGAAATCGATCCATTTTTTCTGCGAATGTTTCGTCTGCATTTATTTCCTGTTGCCCCGTAAGTTTTACTGCAACATCTTTACATTCAATTTTTGTGACAAAACCATCTGTTCCTTCAGCGCTTTTTTCTATACGATAGACAATACCTTTAAACAGTGTTTCTGTACTTTCGCCCGTAAATATTTTTACTTCTATGTCGTCCGACAATTGTAAGTTATCACTTTGTAATGCATTATCCTCTTGGTCTATTTGAGGATTTGAGGATATAAAAAAAAGTTTAGCTGTAGGGATTTTGTTTAGCTCATAATTGACATGTAGTTTTTTTAAAAGTGAATGCGTTCCATCATTATTACCATTGATGAGAATTTCAACTTCTACAATGTTATATTCTGGTATGTAAGGCGTGTCTGGCATACTTATTTAATTGGAGGAAAAAAAAGTTTTTGACCTGTTTTTAGTTTTCTAAAACTCAACAAATTGTTTGCCTTCGCAACATCGATGTAATATTTGTTTTGACTATAGGTCTTTTCCGCCATCAATGTAAAACTATCTTGTTGATTTACTGTTTTTACGTGTGTAACATCTGGGGATTGCTGATTTTGTTCAGCTTGCATTTCCGTTTGGGATTGCGTACTCCTAAATTTGCAGGTAGCTTTTGCTCTAATGGGTCTTCCATCTCTTCTAAAAACACTGTATTGCACTTGCATACTTACAAGTCTGCATTTTAAGTCAAATTCGCCCCAAAGCAAATGAAGATAACGCGTTTGGTGTATGTCGCCACTGTAACCTAACAGCAAATTTTTAAACTGGCTTAATTCCTCTTCGATGGTATCTGCTTCTTCAAAAGGATTGGTAATCGCTGGTTTAAGAACGTCTACCACGCTGTCTAACAATGGTAATTTTTCTACTTTACCTGTTTCGATTTTTGCTGGTGGCAAAACACCCGAACTGTCGAAAAGAAAGTCGAACGATACTTCCTGTCCAGCAATGCGATTGAATTTTAGATTTTGATTCGAAGCCCCCATTGCTTGACTGTCACTAAACTGTACTTCGTGGTTGATTGTATAAGTATCTGGATTTACCTGAACAAAAATTGTACTGATGGCTTCATTTTCATTATAGTTATCGTTGGGATAAACCTCAATACGCATCTTATCAATTATTCCTAAAGCGCCTGCTATCATCGTTCTTGATATTCTTTAAGTTTTTCTAATACTTCTCTAGTACACTTTTTTACAATTTCGGTTTTAAACTGCTCTAAATCTTGCTCTCTTTTTGGAACTTTCAATTCTGGTTTTATTGGTGTTTCATCTACAACAACCTTTACCACTAACTCTTTAATTTCAATTGCCATGACATCTTGTTTATGGAATAGGTAATTCTTTAAAATATTGATATTTTAATGTAAATGTTTCTATGACCAATTTGTTTTCTTCAGCATTAAATTCTGAGGTTTCAAAGGAAATTGGTATCGCTTGAGACACATACCAAACTTTCATTGGATTGTGATTTTCGTTAAGCAGAGAAATAACCAAGTTTGCGGGATGATATACAAAATCATTAAGTGCTTTGGTAATCCACATTTTCAGTCCAGACAGTTCGTTCGTGAGGCCACGCGTTAATACCAAGTTGTCATAAGTGGCTCGTTTAGGTAGCGTAATCTTATATTGATTTTGTCCACCTTCGGAAATAGTTTCAGTTTCCATTGTTGCTTTTAGACCTGTAACACTTTGAAATTTAGTATCTATACTAAACTGTGGTAAAAGCTCAAAAACAACAGAGAAATGAAATCCACTTAATGGCATAGTACCCGACATACTTTAGACGTGTTCCATGGTAAATCCATGATTAGCAATTTCTACAGTGTCGATGGCGTTTGCATTTTCATCTGCTTTCAAATCGGTACACTTTAAAGAAACTATAAAACAGTCTTTCACTTTCCAAACCACAGAGGGTTCATGATTTTCATTTAGAAGCGAAATGGTAATGTCTCGTTTTTCAACCGTGTTCATTGCTACGGTGTTGTACCATTCATAAAATTCGTTATCGTTATGAAAAACACCGCGCTTAAGGGTAATATTACTCAGTTTATGCATTCCTGGCATTTTTCGTTTGAAATATTCGGGACTTGCACCATCTCTATATTCTAAGATTTCTAATTCTTTATTTAGTCCAGATACTTCAGAAAAGCCTATTCGTGTGCCACCCCAGTCTACACTAAAATGGAATTTTGGTAATGGAAAACTTGCTGCCATAATCTACTATTTTTATTATGATTTTTGTTGAGTTTGAATAAATTCAAGAATGATAAATTCTGCTGGTCGCGAAGGTGCATATCCAATTTTGACAATCAATCTACCTTCGTTGATGTCTTGAGCAGACATGGTTTGGTTCAGGCCTACACTTACAAAGAAAGCATCTTCTGGTTTAGCTCCAGCTAAAGCACCATCTCTCCATAAGGTCGTCAGGTAATTTTCTATCATGCCTTTGACATTGACCCATGTTTGTTTCACATTAGGTTCGAAAACAAAGTTCATACAAGCTTTTTTTGATGACTCTTGAATCATATTTGCTAATCGACGCACATTTATGTAACGCCAATCGTTGCTATTGCCGTCCAAAGTTCTTGCACCCCAAACTAATAGACCTCTGCCAGAAAATTTGCGAATAGCATTGATAGATTTTCCTGATTCGTGAATGTTCATGTTCTCTTGTTCCTTGGAGGTAATATCGTCGGTAAGACCAATGATGCCATTTATACTCACATTTGCAGGTGCTTTCCAAACACCTCTGGACCCATCCACATTGGCATATATTCCTGCTATGGCTCCACTTGGCGGCACAGTATTCATACTACTGTTTAAACCTGCAATAAGGCTTGGATAAATAGGTAATTGAGACACCAAATCGTTTTCTTTCTTTAGACTATATTCTTCAATTGCAGACACTACAGAGTTAACGGTATTTACTATTTGAGTATGCAATTTGTTAAGGTGTGCTTCTGCTTTTGGGTAGCTGACTTCGTTGTCACCAGAATCAGGGTTTGCACTTATTTTTTTGGCATATTGATTTCCAGCGCTTGTAACTGCAAAGTCGGCCACACCACCTTTCCAACTGGCATTGTTAAAGCTGTTGTCCATGGCGCCATCAAGTACATTTGTATACGTGGTATCTGTAAAACCGTCTATCTGTGCTTCAAAATCAAAGAGTTTTTGAGCCAGAGGTTTTAAGGCATTGCTTACCATTCCTGCTACAAAGTCTTGTAATTTATAGGATACATGATTACTAAGCGTTGTAGGATTTTTAAATAGACCAAGTAAATTCCAGCATTTTGTAACGTATGCATTTACCTTTGCTTCGTCATTTACAGGAGAAGCTGGTTTTGTTTTATCTGTTTTTAGAGGATCCGAAGTCCAAGAGGTCTCCAAAGCTGAATACTCAGCATGCATGGTTTCATACCCAGATATGGCATCAATCAGGTTAGGATACTTGGCCTTAAAGTCAATGTTATTCCCTTGAATATCCATAAAACGAAAGGCATAGGTAAAACTTGATTGTAAATAGGGATAATAAGATGCGCCATATTTTAGGTTTTGATTGCCAACAGCATCTCTAAAATCTTCAGAATCTTGTTCTAATCCGTTCGCCGTTTTTTGCACAACATCCATAATGCAAAACCTGTCCATGAGTTCTGCGCATTGCATGAGCGCATGGCTCTGTACTAAGCCCAAATTCGTAGCTTCGAGGTTAACGCCATCGGGAAATAACAAAAGTGTGACTTCATCCACTTTTTCCAATAAATCTAAACCATCATTAAAAGGATCGGCAGAAGCAAACGGTGTTGCAGAATCGTAATCTCCTATTGAGACAATGTAGCACTCGCCACCGCCATTGGCAAAAAACAAGCGTAAGCTATTGTACATTTTAAATTTACTTTCGGTAACATCGAACGTAAAGTTGCCTCCAGATTCGTTGATCGAAATCGACGCAGGTTTTGGAGCACCTCCAAAGAAGTTTTCATATTCTAGTAGCGAAGTCACCTTGGTAGGCTCTGAAGGTCCTTTCTCTGTGTAGCCAACAAAGCCAGGAATGGCTGTTGCAACTTGAGCAATACTCGGAGGAAACCCATTTATTTCATGGATGTACACTCCAGGTGTTTTAATTGAACTTATCATATCGTTTAGGTTTTATGTATTTAAAATAATGTCGTCACTCTCTTCAATAAGCCCAGCACTATCGTCGGGATCGTTATTCCAAAGTTTTAGTTTTACTTTTTCAATCACTTCTCCACCATCTTCTAACTGATGTTGAATGGTTATCATTCGCATTTTATAAAGTACAGAAGGCATATATTTATTGCCTAGCATGGACCATAATTGATTAAGCTCGCTTATCGATAAGTTTTCCATGTCTAGAATAAGTTTTGTATGATTCGTTGTACTGGGGTCGACTTCGGTTGTTCCATTGATATAAAAGACATGTTGCTCTTGAAAACAACGAATAACATGCTCTAACTTTGTAATGCCAGCTTGGTACTTTTCAGTTTTTTGTTCCTGATTATAAGAAGAGAACAGTAATGATAATACCAAATTCTTCGCTGGATTTTTATATTTACTAATTGAAGAAGACGGATTACTATTTGCAACATAAACATTTGGTGTTCTGGAAATGATATCTTCTTGAATATTTACAACAGAAAGGGTTATGGGTGTGGATGAAGGCAAAAACTGATCTCCATCGTTAAGTGTTGCGATATTGTATAATTCCACAATAGAACCAACATTAGCATTGTAATCATCAATTTTGGACTTTAAGAATTGTAATGCCTGATTTATAACATCCACTTTGTTAATTTTTTAAATGAAAAAGGATTTTTGCCCCTCAAATTTAACAAAATATATGTAAACCTTTACAAAAAATAACATTTTATCTATGTTATCAAATTGTTACCTGTTTTGAATATGGGCTATTGGCATTATTTTAGGACACAATTTCTTCATTGAAATTTTACTTGAACAGAAATAAAACAAAAAACGATGAAAACACTAGTAAACAAAACATACAGAAGCCTCTTTCTTTTGCTGTCAACAATATCATTTTTGAGCTGCAAGAGTGAAAGTGTTTCTTATTTTGACCAAGCTCCACCTTCAACTATTCCTGAGTTGTTTGCCCCTAATATAATCAATACAGATAGTATTGAATTGAATGTGGTTTTTAACAGCGACCATACAGAACTATTCTTTTCCCGAATTATTGATAACAGTTTTATCATTCACCATTCTGAACTAAAAAATGGCCAATGGTCTGCCATCAAACCCATTCAACTATTTGATGATGTTTTGGTTTCCATTGCTTGTGATCCAACCATTTCTAAAGATGGAAAAACCATGTACTTTTTGGGGGTTGATCCCAAACTTTATAAAAAGGATTATACCCCTGAAGAGCTTTACAAAATTCCTCCAGATATATACCAAAGTAAAAAAGTAAATGGCAAGTGGCAGTTGGCAACTAAAGTAGGCTTTTCTGTTTCTACAGAATTTTTTGAAACCTATCCTGTAGTGACCTCAGATGGGAGTTTGTATTTTAAATCAAATAGACCAAGTGCTAATGGCGGAATGAATACCTATCGTACACAGTTTTTAGGAAATGGCAAATTTGACATGCCAAAACTTATAGATTTTAAAACAAAAAATAAAAAGCTAATTACCTATGTTTCTCCAGATGAACACTATGCAATTACTAATGGGCAAGGTAAATTTCAAATAAGCTATAATATTAATGGTAGGTGGTCAAACCCCATAGAAATACCCTTAACCTATGAGCCTCACTGGAGGTATTATGCACCCTATATGACATCGGACGGAAAGTATTTTATCTTCTCTAGAAGATATAACAAGCCTAATACAAAAGGTTGGGCTGGTGTGAAAAAAGGTGAAGTGTATTGGGTAAAGGCAGATTTTATAAAAAAACTCAAACCTAATCCCTAATTCTGTAATAGGTTGTCAAACAATAGTTTATTAAACGTCTGTTATAGTAAAATTTCAAAATGATAAAACAATCCGTTACTTATATTTTTTCACTGTCTCTTTTTTCATGAGTCAAACTATGGTTGCCATAATAATTTTATAAAATCTTTGGAATTCGATTCCATAACGATTGGTCCAATTCACAAAATAAATTCTACAATATTAAAGGAAGAACAAGAAATAATGGTGTCTCTTCCCAAAGATTATGCAAATGCTAATACCCGATATTCTATGCCTTATTTAACTGATGGCTTTCAGAACGTAGAACTTGTTAGAGGTTCAGTATAATTATTACCGAGAACTGGACACCTACCACCGACTATTATTGTTGGAATAAAAAGCATCAACCGAGTAAGAGGCTTTAAATTTACAAAAAGCGAAAGGGACCCTGAGAGTTGCGGTGGAACTATGTTTCTGTCTTTTAATAAGAATGAACTTATTCCTTATATCGATAAATCCTGCAGAATAAACTACATTAGGATTTTGAAAGGGCATTCTTTAGGTGGTCTTTTTGCGGCTACCATACTTATAGAACAACCGCAATTGTTTTCAAACTACATCATTATGAGTCCAGCATTATGGTGGAATGGCGAAGAACTAACGCGAAAAGCAATAGCCAACCTAATGGAAAACCAAAGCATTGAAAAAATGGTGTTTTTCGGAATCGGGAAAGAGGAGTCTGGCGCAGACTATGGAATGCGCAAAGAGTTGACCAATTTTATTGATGTGTTAAACGCAAAAAATATAAACGGACTAAATATTAGGCATAAAGAATTCGAAGGTGAAGGCCACATGTCATCGCCATTACGTTCCAATTACTTCGGATTAAAACATGTGTTTTCAGATTTAAAGTATTCTAATGCGTTTATCTCCAATTTTAGTATTGAAAACTTTTTAGAAGAAGAAAACAAAATCATTGCGGAATACGGAGATAGTGCCAAACGAACAGGCGAGGCTTACTACAACTTATGCTCTGTCATCTATAAAATCAATCTATCTTGAGCGATTATTGTATTTAAGTAAAGTATTGAAGTTTACCCATATGACTTAATTTAATTACCACTTTAGCCAAACTTGAAGAGAAAAGAGGCTGAAGCCAAGCAGACTAAACCACACGACATTTAAAAAAGACTTATTGTCATTAGAAAACTGTCCATAAGTTATTCTTATAATGAAGACTTCAACCTATCATGAACCAAGATTCTGAATGTATTACTAATTGGCAGCTCTTTATCTCCTATATACAACTGTGTTTTCTTTACTTTTTCTACTCTCTTCAAATTAGCTATATAGGACTTGTGCGTACGTTGAAAATTTTCTGGAAGTTGTACAGATATATTTGTAAGCGTTTCCAGAATTAAATACATTCTTTGGTCGGTAAAAATCTTCAGATAATTTCCAAAACTTTGAATATACTTAATCGCATCAAATGGAATGTTTATAAGTATACCGTCTTGTTTAACTTGTAATTCTTCTGGTTCTAGAGGAGTTTTAGGTTCCAAAATTGGGTTCACGGATACTTTTTGAATTGCTTTTAGAAAGCGCTCTAATTTAATAGGTTTGAGCAAGTAATCTACAACGCCATAATTGTAACTATCCAGCGCATATTCAGAATACGCAGTTGTTAAAATAATTTTGGGAGGATTTAAAAGAGAACGTAGAATTTCCAGCCCGTTCAGTTCTGGCATTTTGATGTCTAAAAAAACGAGGTCAGGTTTTTCGTTTTGCATATAATTGATAAACTCAATGGGATTACCAGTACTTAAAACTACTTCCAAATTATCCAACTTTGAACAATAGTCTTCTATGACATTACGTGCAAGAATTTCGTCATCTACAATACCCACTTTTATCATAAATCTATTGGTTTTGTGCTCTTTGACAAATCTATAGAAAGACTTACCTTGTATTCCTTTCTGTTGTTTTCAATTTGTAATGAGTGCATTTTTGGATACAATAAAAGTAAACGTTTTTTTACATTCTCAAGTCCTAGTCCTTTTCTATTTAAATCAATAGTTGTTTCTGGTTTAGAATTTATAATTGAAGCATAGAACATTGTCTCTTTAATTTCGGTTGAAATGTAAATATAGCTTTCGCTATTGGTGCTTTGTGCACCATGTTTTATTGCATTTTCGACAAATGGAATGAGTAACATTGGAGCAATGTGAAATTCTCTTTCATATTCTGAAATATAAAGTTCAATGTTACAGCGTTCACTTAGTCTTTTTTCTTCCAGCAACAAATAATTTTCAATAAAGTCTAATTCTTCACGTAAGGAAACCATGTCTTTTTTGGCACTTTCTAACTGGTACCGCATCAATTCACTCAGTTGCATTACCAAATCCGGTGTTTCTGGTGATTGCGATTTGGAAAGTGCATAAATGCTGTTTAGTGAGTTGAATAAAAAATGAGGATTAACCTGTTCTTTTAAATAATTCAGTTCCATTTCTTTTTGGAGTTTGTCTTTTTGGGCATTCACTTTTTGAAACGTTATGGATCGATTTAAAAAGAAAAAAGCCATTCCTGTTCCTGTGGTATAAATTAGAAAGAAAAATACTTTAGAAGTATAGGAAAAATCTTTTCCAAAGGCTTTAAATTGAGTGCCTATCACTATCAACAGTAATAAGCTTAATGCATAAATAAGGTAGCGTTTTTTATCAAGAAATAGGGGAATCAGAACATAATGATTTACCCATATGACGAACATAATCATGATGGTATAACTCAATTGCCAAATAAAAAATGCACTCGGACTATCGTAAACATCTATGGACGACCAGCCACTCAATAATTCTAAAAGCAATACAAAAACAAATGCTAAAGAATTGATGAGTATCGTTTTTTTGATTGTGTAGGCTGACATAAATGCGATGCTTTGGAATAAAAGTACAACGTTTAAATAAAATGTAGTATTTAAAAATGATGAAATAAATACAAATATGATAAAGTGTATACATCATTTAATATGTTGGGTTGTCATAATTACAAATTTCGGAAATCAATAACTTCTATTTTTACCCACTCAATGTTTTACGATTAAATAGCAAAAATTAAAAAAGAATAAAAAATGAATGATATAAAAAAAGCCATTTTCGTTATGTTTCTAATGATACGTTTGATCATTTCTGGACAAGAAAATAAGCAGAATTTACCATTAGTAAAAGTAGGTCAAGATACGTTGCCTTTTTTAGAAATGCCTTTACTCCAACGTGCTTATGTGACTTCAAAACCAGTAGGACGAAACGATGGTCTTTCTCTAGGAGAATTGGGGGTAGATGCCGGAAATAGAGATACCCTATATAAATTGGTAAATGAAATTGCATTTGATAAAAAAGGAATGTTTACGAGCATGTTAATTGCTCAGAACGGAAAGTTATTATTTGAATCTTATTATAGAAAAGGACGAATGAATTTGCCGCATCCTCAAGCCTCTGCCGCCAAAATTTACACGAGTTTGGCATTAGGGAGAGCAATTGAGTTAGGGTATATATCAATGAAGGATTTAAAAAAACCAATACTGTCATTTTTCAAAAATTTGGACAAATCTAAAATGGCTGATGGAGTAGAAAGGATTACACTACATCACTTACTTACCATGCAGTCTGGAATTTATTTTACCGAAAACGATGATATTCAATCTGAAGAAGGTAAACGTTTTATATTCAAAGGACAAAAATGGTTACAAAACCAATTGGAAAATATGAATTCTGTTACTAAAGAAGGTCAAATATTTAAATATGGAATTGGGCCTGATTTCGTGATGCAAGTTTTAGAAGTAGTCACCCCAAATGGTGCCGAAGCTTTTATTAAAGAAGAGCTTTTGGATAAATTGCGCATCAAGAATTATAATTGGGAAAGGGCTTCAAATGGTTTGCCTGAAGGAGGATGGCGCGTTCGGTTTACTTCTAGAGATATGATGAAATGGGGTATGTTGATTCGAAATAACGGAAAATGGAATGAAGAACAATTGATAAATAAAGATTATCTAATACTAGCTACAAGTAGATTGTTAAATATTGAAGACAAGGATATCAATTGGGGCGGAAAAGATGTGATGAATCAAGGCTTTGGTTACTACTTTTGGAGTGCAGATTTAAAGGTTGGCAATCGAACTTATTTTTATACATCAGCTCAAGGTGGTGGAGGTCAATTTATCGCTTATGTAGAAGAGTTAGATCTTATTATTGTATTTACAGCTTATGACAATAATGTACAATATCCACAAATAATTGCCGAAGATATTTTACCAGCTTTTATCGATTTAAAATCAAATCTTAATTAAAATAAAACTAATTCAAACTTTATTTTTATTAGCCTATCAAATAAGTTTTGTGTTTGTAATAACTTCTGACGGATTTATGATTTAATCAGACTATTAATAGTTTCTAAAATACATTTACATCAAAATTTTAACCACAAATGACAGTGAAAAATCTATCCTTTATACTTTTATCAATTTTAGCTTTAAACGCTTGTACTTCAAATAGCAATTCGCCTGAGGATTCTTTGGTCGTAAAAGGAGAACCAATTGAAGAATTTAATACACCAGGCGTTATTGCAGAAAAATACCCGCCAGAGACTTTTACCACAAGCGATTGGAATCTTGAGTATATATCTCCAGATATGAAAAACATTTATTTTTCCATTGCCCG
>JAUIFC010000183.1 GCA_030429455.1 Bacteroidia bacterium
AACTGCTATTCAAACAGGAACAGTATCAACAGGAATTACCACTACACAAATTACAGGTCTAAGTCAAAGTGTAGATTATGATGTTTATGTCAGAGCAGATTGTGATGGCTTAGGTGTAGGCGATTGGTCGGATGTTCTAGAAATTAATTTAGACTATTGTGAGGCTGGTGCTTCAGACCCAAACAATCAAGTGCATATCACAAATGTTAGTCTTAATGGAGACAATGCCATAAATAATACTTCTCAAGAAGGAACAAATGGTTTAGGGTATTCTGATTTTACTCCTATTAGTTCAATGGTCATTAAAGATTCTAATTACAATCTAGGGATATCTTCAAATATTCCAAATCCAGATGTTAAACTGTATGCATGGATAGACTATAACCAAAATGGAGTATTTACTGATCCAGGTGAAGAAGTAATTACAAACGCTAATGTGAACAGTTCTTATCTTGGTAGTTTTACAATACCAAATACGGAAAGTTCAGGTAGCACCACGATGCGAATTCGAATGGGATACACTGGGTTTGAGCCTTTCGATACTCCATGTGGGATTCCATTTATAGGTGAAGTAGAAGATTATACCATCGTTATTCAGGAACCATGTCTGGCCCCAACAAATGTTACAACAGCAAACTTAACTGCCAGCAGTGCAGATTTATCCTGGGATGCGGCGGGTGCTGAAACAGGTGGTTATGAGTATGTTCTGTATACAGACGGCACTGTGCCAGATGCCAACACTACACCAACAGGAAGTGTGGCTACAGGAGTCACAACTGTAAATATTTCAAACTTATATAACAATACAACTTATACAGTGTATGTTAGGACAAATTGTGCACCTGACGATTTCAGTGATTGGTCTGTTGTACATACGTTCGATACGTTAGCAATGGATGAAGGCACAGCTCTTAATTTTGACGGTGGGAACGATTATATAGATGCTACTGCATCTGTTGCTACTCTATTACCTCAAGGCAATTCAGCTCGTTCCGTAGAGTTTTCAATCAAAACAACACAAACGTCAATTGGTAATGTAGTGTCTTGGGGGAGTAGATCAATAACTGAACGTTCAACTTTCGCAGTAAGAGGAGGCAAGGCAGCATTTATTGGCGAATTTAGAGATGTCACAGGCAGTATCACTATTAATGACGGCCTTTGGCATGATGTAGCTATCACTTATGATGGTACCGATAGAGATGGCTTTAAAATCTATGTAGATGGAGTTTTAGACCCAGGACCATACGGTTATGGTTGGGAACCGTCAACAACCTTGAATACGACTGACCAGGACTTAACATTAGGTCGTACACCGCCTCCTTCTGCTACTGAATACTTTAATGGAACCGTTGATAATATTAGAATATGGGACAAAGAGTTAAGCGCCTCGGAAGTATCGACTTATGCTGGTCAAGATATTGCGTCATCTACACCAAATCTTGTTGCTTATTTCGATTTTGAAGATGCACCTGGAAATGAAGATAACAGCGCAACGGGCAATGACATTACAGTTGTAAACGATTTAACCAGTAATTATAACGGCAACGTAACTAATTTTACTAGAACTGGTAATACGTCCAATTGGGTAAATGCCTCAATGTTATGGACGGGAGACCAAGATACAGATTGGGACAACGTGAATAATTGGAGTACAGGAGCTGTGCCTGGATCTTCTGATCGGGTCATAATCCAGTATGTCATAAATCAACCTATAATCAGTGGTGTGTCAAATGCCAATGTAAGTAGTCTTAGTATGCCATTAACCACTTCTCTTCAGGTGGAAGGTGTCCTAAAAGTAGAAAGGAATGTTTCAAATAATGGAACGATAATTTTTAAGAGTAATGCTTCAGGAACAGGTCAGCTTGACGAGTTCAAAGGATCAGTGTCAGGTTCAGGCAATATGACTGTAGAGCGCTATATGTCTGACAAAAGGGCGTTTCGATTTGTAACTTCACCAGTGACAACCTCAAACTTTATTTATAATAACTGGCAAGAAGGTGGTGCTTCTCCAGTTGGATTTGGAACACATATTACAGGTTCAACAACCGGCGAAAATGGGTTGGATCAAACAAACTCAGGCGCGGCATCCATGTTTACTTTTAACAATGCTTATGAAGATCCTGATGGAACAACACCTTTTGATCAAAGTGGTGCTTATGCAGGCGTTTCAAATACTATCGCTACAAATCTAGTTGCAGGAGAAGCCTATGCATTGTTTGTACGTGGTGACAGAAACATTGACTTAACAAACAACTTAGCCTCAGGGGCTACCACACTTAGAGCTACTGGCGAGTTGTTTACAGGGTCCATGACACTAGATACAAATGCAAATACAGAGAGTTATTCTGGAAAAGGAAATGCCCAAGAATTAAGTGACGAAATCGAATATTACAATCTGATAGCAAACCCCTATCAAGCTATTTTGGACTTTAATGCTGTGACAAAAAGTGGCATAACCGATTTTATTTATATACGCGATGCTACTCTAGCAACCAATGGTGCTTGGGTAACGATAGAAAGCAGTACAGGTAATCAAACTCAGGGCCCTGTGTCTGCTGCTAATAGGCATATACCACCAGGCAAAGCTTTCTTTGTTCAAAACAGTGGTACTTCACCGTCCATAACATTCGAAGAGGCAGACAAAGCAACAGCCCAAAATGAAGTAGATGTCCTTAGCGATGTAACTCTATTTTATGTCAATGCTGCGTTATACTCATCATCAGGCTTACAAAATGGCAATAGACCACTCGATGGTTTTGGATTAAAGTTTGATAGCCAGTATACTACACCTGGCAGTTTAGAAGACGGTAATAAATTAATCAATGATTTTGAAAATATAGCAGTTGTAAATAACGGTCTTAAGTACATTGATAATCAAAATTTACCATCCATTGGTCATGTGGTACAATTACATATTTCTGGATATACTGATAGCAACTACAGTTTGGTATTTAAAATGGAGAATGCACCAAGTGGCACTGGCGTATTTGTCAATGATGCTTATTTAGGTACACAAACAGAAATTTCCAATGATTTTGTGTTCGACTTTACAGTAGATGCCAACATTCCACAAAGTATGGCGGAAGACCGTTTCAGTTTAGTGTTTGATAATACAACACTTAGTGTTACAGATCAGAGTTTTGGAGATGGGTTCAGTTTATACCCTAATCCAAGTACAAATGGCGACTTTAGCATTAAAACGCCGAACTTAAGTGGAGAAGTTAAGGTTGAAATGACTAATTCTCTAGGACAACAAGTCTTTTCTCAAAACCTAAACGTCGAGGCTCAACAAGTGCATGTAAGAGCAAAAAACTTGAGTTCTGGCATTTATATTGTTCAACTTACACAAGGTGGACAATCCTATCGAACTAAATTGATTATAAAATAAACTTTTAAAACAAACACTATGAAAACGAAGTATCATTTTACCTTGATATTGGCTTTTATAGTAATTAATCTCTGGGCACAACCACCGCTACCCGGAGACGGCAATGGTGATGTCGCGGATAATCCTATTCATTTTTGAATTCCAATAGCTTTAATACTAGGCGCTTTTCTTGGTTACAAAAAAATTAATAACCCAAAGTAAACGAGATTCTATTACACTTGATTGTATCATGATAAATAAAAAACCCCTTGAAAACAAGGGGTTTTGACAAAAAAGTGACCGCGAAGGGATTCAAACCCCCAACCCTCAGAGCCGAAATCTGATGCGCTATTCAGTTGCGCCACGCGGCCATTATTTATTTTAAGACAGCAATTGCTTCACAATTTTTGAAATTACCGCACCTTCGGCTTTTCCTGCTAAGGCTTTGGATGCCATTCCCATGACTTTACCCATGTCTTTCATGCTTGTTGCACCGACATTTTCAATAATTGTTTTGACTTCTGCTTCAATTGCAGCTTCATCCATTTGTTCTGGTAGAAATTGCTCTAATATTTCAACTTGATCCAATTCTTCTTTAGCCAAATCTTCTCTATTTTGGTCATTGTAAAGCTGAGCAGAATCTTTGCGTTGTTTCACTAATTTTTGAACGAGTTTTAGTTCATCGGTTTCAGACATTTCGCCGCTAAAGTCACCTGATGTTTTTACTTTTAAAATTTCACTTTTAATCGATCGTAAAGAAGCCAAGGCAACCGTGTCTTTTGCTTTCATCGCTTCTTTCATTTTTTGCATGACTTGCTTTTCTAAACTCATGTTCTTTTTTTGGCAAAAATACTATTGTTTTTCATTTCGTCGAAGTAATAAGCAGATAAGTTTCTTAACTCTTATTTTACTAAGAAAGTTTTAATACATTAAAGTCTGGGCAAACTATATATTTGCAAAAATTTTTTAGATGGATATACTGCTATTGTTTTTGGGGCTAAGTCTTCTTGTTATTGGTGGCGAATTTTTGGTGAAGTCTGCGGTTTCAATTTCATTAAAGCTTAATATTTCTAAAATGATTGTCGGGTTGACCGTTGTGTCTTTTGCGACCTCGGTTCCAGAACTATTTGTTAGTGTAGTGGCTGCGGTTGAAGGTAAAGCAGATTTTGCCTTAGGGAATGTCATTGGTTCGAATATTGCCAATATAGGGTTGGTCTTGGCAGTTACAGCGCTTATCCATCAATTGTCTACAGATAGGGATTTTATGAGGTTTTATTGGCCAATCATGATGCTGTTTTCATTGACTTTATACGTGTTCTTGAGCTCTGATTTAGATATCACTACCTTCGAAGGTGTTGTATTGTTATTAGGGTTGCTGGTGTACCTGTTATTTTTGATAATTAAAAATAAAAGCCGAAGAGATATTACCGATGAAGATGTAGATTCTAAACTGAAATCTGCAAGTTATTTTAAAGTCTCTGTATGGTTGCTTATCGGAATCGCTGGTTTGTATTTTGGTTCAGAATGGTTGGTGGCCGGCGCAACAGGAATTGCTCAAAGTCTCGGCGTAAGCGAGCGTGTTATTTCGCTAACAATGGTGGCGTTAGGAACAAGCGTGCCGGAATTAGCGGCTTCGATTATTGCAGCTTTAAAAAGAGAAAAAGACCTCTCTTTGGGCAATTTAATAGGTTCTAATATTTTTAATATAGGTAGCGTTTTAGGAATAACGGCAATCATCCAACCTATTAAACTTCAGTCACCTGAAATGTTGACTAACGATATCGTTTGGATGATAGCTATTGCTTTTGTTTTAGTGCCACTTGCAGTGTTGCTGCCAAAACGCTATAATCTATTTCGTAAAGAAGGTTTTGTCCTATTAGTAGGATATTTAACTTTTGTAGTTTTAACTTTCTTTGATTAAAAATTGTTTAGCTCAACACTTTTTCGAAGGCAAATGCCAATTCAAAATCTTTCTCGGTTACGCCTCCTGCATCGTGAGTAGATAGAGATATGTCCACACAATTATAAACGTTATACCAGTTTGGATGATGCTGTAATCGCTCCGCCTCAAAGGCCATTAAGGTCATCGCAGAAAATGCCGATGTGAAATTTTCAAATTCCAAAGAAGTATGAATGGCATTTTCGCTATAAGCCCAATTTGGTAATTCTTTTAATTTTTCTTGAATTTCGCTTTCTGATAAAGGTTTCATATGTTATGTTTTATGTTGAATGTATTACAATTGTTTTGATATTGGCAAATTCGATTATGCCCTCTTTTCCAAGTTCTCTTCCATATCCTGAACGCTTTGTACCTCCAAATGGCAGTTTAGGATGACTTTTTACCATATCATTCATCACTACAGCGCCGTCTTCAATTTGCCAACACATGTTTTGAAACCGTTCTCTATCTTTTGTAAAAATACTTGCGCCTAATCCATATTCTGATTGATTGATGATTTGGATGGCTTCGTCTTCAGTTTCAAATGAATGAATGGCCAACAAAGGTCCAAAAGTTTCTTCTTTAAAAACAGGTACATCCAATGATGTGCTTTCAATTAAAGTGGGTTGAAAATAAGTGCCTTGTTGATTGCCCCCAAATAACAATTTTGCTCCTAAATCTATAGAAATATCTAATTGATGTTTTAAATGTTGAGCTAAATCTTCTCTGGCTAAAACTGAAATATATGTGTCATTTTCTCGAGGATCACCAATTTTGAGCTTTTTAATTTTATCGATTAATAGTGCTACAAACTGCTTATAAATCTTGTGATGTATCAAAAGCCTTTTGCCAGCAATACAACTTTGTCCCGTGTTTTGAAATCTTGCGTTTACGCAGATATCAACAGACTTATTTATATCTGCATCGTCAAAAACAACAAGCGCATTATTACCGCCAAGCTCTAGAACCGATTTTTTGATGTGTTTTCCAGCTATTTGTGCAACGGCACTTCCAGCTTTTGTACTTCCTGTTAAGGTCACACCTTTTACAAAAGGATTTGCAATAATTGCTTCGGTTTGTTGTTCTTCGATTATAAGATGATTATAGGTAAAATCTGCAAAGCCAGCTTCTGCTATTATTTCAGAAATCATCTCTGCGCAACCTAAAGTGTTTGGAGCATGTTTGATGGCTACAGAGTTTCCCAACATGATATTTGGCGCAATGACTCTAAAAACTTGCCAAAATGGATAGTTCCACGGCATAATACCTAGGATAACGCCTAGAGGTTCATATGAAATATAAGATTCCGATTCGGCTGCTATGTAATTGGGTTTTAGTAATTCAGGTGCATGCTCAGCATAATAGCTGCATACCCAAGCACATTTTTCGATTTCAGCCAAAGATTGTGAAATAGGTTTACCCATTTCGAGTGTAATTTGCTGCGCATATTTCAATTTGTTTTTAATTAAAATGTCCGCAACATTCTGCATTTTTACTACTCTCGATTCAGGTTTTTTGTTTTTGAATCTTAAAAAGGTTTGATGCGCATTGGCTATAATATGTTCTACCTCTTTATCCGAATGTGTTTCGTAGGTATTAAGGCGTTCAGAATTATATGGATTTCTTGTCGTAAAGACCATCAAAACTTTTTTACAAATATTCAAAAATGAATATTGCACTTGGAATTCTTTAGTAATACTTTAGGCTGTTCTGAAGGTTTTAGTCCTTTCTAATTCAAAAAGATGATGATTTGTTCAGTGATATATACTAACCCAATTTATTGGTTTTTAATGTCTGTTATAACATTTTTAATTACATTACAGGTTTAGAGAGAAGAAGTTAAAGTACTAATTGCTGTCCGATTTTGAGCGTACCGTTACGCTTTATGGTGTTTACTTTACAAATTCTTGAAATCGAAATTCCATACTTTTTAGATATGTTAGACAGTGTATCGCCTTTCTTTACTACATAAAGAATTTTTTGATCTTCTTTGTATTGTATAG
>JAUIFC010000184.1 GCA_030429455.1 Bacteroidia bacterium
AATTTGCTGCTATACCATTTTTTGTACGCATGACATCTACTTCATGGTATGTACTTCCGTTAGGTAATTTGAATATAACTTCTTTGAGATTTTCATGTTTTCCGCCTACTGCAAGATCTACAAGTTCATCGACGTTTCTTGCAACAGTTACACTTGGGGCAACTTCCAAAAGAGTTTTGAGTTCTTCTAAGTTTCCTGTGTTAAATGTTTCTTTTTTTAATTCTAGTGTCTCCATAGTCTTAGGTTTGATTTTTATTTGTTGTTTAATGTGTTTCGGTTTTTGTTAATTTTCAAGGTTTCTACCATTTGTTTAAAAGATTAAAAGCCTCTCAAATTTTAGTCAAATTAGATTTTTTTTACAATTCTGATGTAAAACTAAGATTAGGATATTATAAAACTTATGACCAAAGTCATCCTTCTTTGAATTGTTAATGTATAAATCAAAAATTATAGTAAATATTTTATTTATAAAGTTTATAAATATTATAACATTTTAAAATGCATCGTTAAATGTTTTGTAAAACACTTATAATAAGCTTTTTATATTTTTAAACTTTATGAACAGAATTCATGAATTAGATGCACTTCGAGGATTGGCCATACTGGGCATTCTGGTTGTTAATATTATGGTTTTTCATGCACCATATTTTCATTATACCGCGTTTTACAGTGCTTTTAAAGGAGCTGAGGAATTAATTGTTTATGGTGTTGTAGAGTTTTTTAGTGGGAAATTTCTTTTTGTTTTTGCCTTTCTATTTTTGCTCTTAATTGCCTATTTCGCCATATTTACTTGACATTTAAAAAAGCAGGTCCTTTGGAATATCTTTGGCGCAGACTTATGGGAATAGAATCTGATTAATAGGTATAATTTTTAAATAATATGCAGTGCTTCAATCTATTTTGTTCAACATTAATTAATCTATGAATAAAACAAAACAATACTCTTTTATAATTCATATATTTAGCCCTTTTATTTTACGTTTAAAAGTTATATGATTACAAAACATATCAGGGTTGGTATTTTACTTTTTACGGTTTTGTCGTATTTTCATGCTAAAGCTCAACTTCAATCGACTGTTGTCGGCGATGCCATAGATCAAGGCAATAATTGTTTTACAATAACACAAGACCAACTTAATCAAGCTGGTGGTGCATGGTTTTTAAATCCTATTGATTTCGACCAAGATTTTACCATCTATTATCAAAACAATTTTGGTACCAAAGATGGTAATGGCGCAGACGGCATGGCACTCGTATTTAAAACCACATCGGCACCAGAGATTGGTGGAGTAGGTGGAGGAATGGGGTATGAAGGTATTGATAATTCTTTGATTATTGAATTTGATACTTTTCAAAATAATAATCCAGGTATAGGAAATCTGGGTGATCCATTTTACGATCATGTCGCCATATTGAGAGATGGAAATCCCTCACATATCAATACAGCTACAGCATTAACTTCCTTTGTCCCAATAAGTAATACAAGCAATAATGTTGAAGATGGCATCGACCATGAAGTTAAAGTGGTTTGGGAATCAACGCCACAATTGTTTTCAATATTTTTTGATTGCGAGTTTGTGTTGTCGCTCAGTTTAGATATAAAAAATGTTATTTTTGGTGGAGACGATACCGTCTTTTTTGGTTTTGTAGGATCGACTGGAGGATTGAGTAATTTGCATCAGGTATGTTTCAATTCAATCTCATTTGTAGACGACTTGCAGCTACAAGATGAAACAATTTGTGCGGGAGAGTCAGTTTTAGTCAATGCGGCAATACCAAGTGGTGTTTCTTATTCGTGGTCGCCAACATCGGGAGTTGGCAATCCCAATATTCCAGTGACAAATCTTTTTCCAACAACCACTACTACATATACGGTTACTGTGACAGATAATTGTGGTGAGACCACAACAGAAGACATTACCATAACCGTTCAGGATATTGTAGACCCTGTTTTCGATGCATATCCAGCCTATAACATTGGAGATAACATTCCACCTCTACCGACAACCTCCAATAACGGCATTACGGGTACATGGTCGCCGCCAATAGACAATACGCAGACCGTAACCTATACATTTACACCTGATCCCGATCAATGTGCTACACCCCAAACCCTGACCATAGTTGTCGACTCTATTGATACAGATGGAGATGGTGTTCTGGACAATGTAGATATTGATGACGATAATGATGGCATATTAGACATCAATGAGCAGAGTTTTGAAAGTGTGGCGTCAGCGGTTTTCGACCCTGCTTTGGAACAATGGCAATTCAGTAATTTATCTGTTCAAGCAGGTGGTTCTTATCAATTGATTCCGACAAGCTTTTCTTTGCCTCAAACTACAGTTACCGGAGGTCCATATGATGGGCAAACCCTGCAAGAGGTTGTGATTTTGGATGCTACGAACGATGCTTGGAGCGATTTTGATGGAAATATATATGGTGCTGCTAACAACTATATAGGTACATTTTCCGCTATAGATATACCTTTTGCCAATCTACTAGCTTCGGATTACACAACGGAGTTGACGTATATCGGTTTAGTAGATACCAATGGCAATGGAAATTTTGACAATGGTATAGATGAAATTATTGAACCCATTTTTGCAGTAAATCAAATTGTAACTTTTACGCCAAGCGTAAGTGGTGATTTTTACATTGTTTATACAGATAGTTTTTATGCAGATAATTCTGGAGACATGTCATTTGATACCAGTGTCAGTTCAGATGAGGATACTGATAATGATGGGATAATCGATAGGCTTGATTTAGATAGTGATAACGACGGTATTCCAGATAATGTCGAAGCTCAAACTACACTTGGATATATCACTCCAAGTGGCATAAGTGCTGGAATAATAGACATAGATGGCGATGGATTGGACGACAATTACGATTTGGATACGACGAGTTCTTCAACAGATACTTCTATAGGTCTTCTTCCTGTGAATACGGATGGCACAGACGAACAAGACTTTATAGATACTGATAGCGACAACGATGGGTTTCCAGATATTCAGGAAAATGGTTTGGCAGATGCCATTAGCAACCCGTTTTCAGACGCTGATGGCGATGGAATCGATGATGTTTTTGATGTTTTTAGTGGGTTTGATGTCAATAATAACATAGACAATCCAATTACCGATTTGCCGGATTGTAACACTAATGTGACTTCTGGCGGAGATTTAGATTATCGGGAAGCACTTGTAAATCCTGCTTTTGATTCTGTTGACCCTATTTGCGCTGGAGATGCTCTAGCCGAATTGCCAACTACTTCCAACAATGGCATCATAGGAACATGGTCTCCTGCTTTGGATAACACACAAACGACAACATACACCTTTACACCAGATGATGTAACTTGTGCCTTACAGACAACGCTTCAAATTGTAGTAAACGACATTCTAACCCCCATTTTTGACCCTTATCCAGACTATGCCGCTGGTGATGCTATTCCTCCTTTGCCCACAACATCAATCAACGGGGTGACAGGCTCATGGTCTCCAGCCATAGACAATACCCAAACCACTACCTATACGTTTACGCCCGATCCAGGTCAATGCGCTACAGTACAGACATTAACTATAGTTATTGATACCACGGATACAGATAATGATGGTGTTTTAGATGTAAATGATATCGATGATGACAACGATGGAATTTTGGATGTAAACGAGGAAGGATTCGCAAGTATAGCTTCTGCAACATTTAACGCATCTCTAGAAGCTTGGCAATCGAGCAATATTTCAGTTCAAACTGGAATCGAATATCAAATTGAGCCTTCGAATTTTACATTGTCAGTAGCTACTGTTACTGGTGGTCCTTACAATGGACAAACCATACAAAGAGCTGTTATTTACGATAACAATAATGGAAATTGGGTGGATCTGGATGGCAATGCTTATTCCTCGACTAACACGTATATAGGCACATTTGGTGCTGTAGATATTCCATTTGCAAATTTGCAGTCCAGTGACTATTCTCCACGACTTACATACGTCGGATTAATAGATGTTAATGGTAATGGCACTTATGACAATGGCATAGACGAAATTATCTTTCCGATTTTTGCGGTTGACAATTTCATCTCTTTTACACCGACTTCTAACGGTGAATTGTTTATCGTATTCGCCGATAATTTTTATCTGGATAACGCAGGTGGGCTATCTTTTGGCACAAGCGTAAGTACCGATGTAGATTCTGATAATGATGGTCTTTTTAACAGAATTGACCTCGATTCTGATAATGATGGAATTCCTGATAATATTGAAGCACAAACGACTCTAGGCTATATTTCACCAAGTGGTATTTCCGTTGGCATAACAGATTTTGATGGCGATGGATTGGACGATAATTACGATTTGGATACCAACAGTGCTTCAATAGAAACATCGATAGGTCTCATACCTGTAAATACCGATGGTACAGACGATGAAGATTTTTTAGATAATGATAGCGATAACGATGGAATTTTTGATATTCTAGAAAATGGTTTGGCCAATGCTGTAAGCAATCCGTTTGCAGATAGCGATGGTGATGGCTTAGACGATGTGTTTGATGTGTTTAATGGATTTGATGTAAATAACAACATAGATAACCCAGAAACCGATTTACCAGATTGCAATGCTAATGTTTCGTCTGGAGGCGATGTGGATTATAGAGAAGATTTGGTTGTGCCAAATTTTGACGCGGTCGATCCGATATGTGCTGGAGATACTTTTGGCGCACTGCCAACTACATCCAATAATGGAATAACTGGAACTTGGTCTCCTGCCATAGACAATACTCAAACAACCGAATATACCTTTACGCCAGATGATTTGCTTTGCGCAGTTCCAACAACATTACAAATTGTTGTGAATGATCCTGAAACTCCAACCTTTAACGCGATAGATCCCATTTGCGTTGGTGATACTTTACAAGAATTACCAACCACATCTATCAATGGCATAAACGGAACTTGGTCTCCAGCGCTAGATAATACGCAGACAACAACTTACACCTTTACACCAGACAGTTCGGAATGCGCCATTTCAGTAGATATTGAGATTGAAGTCAACCCGATTCTGACTCCAACCTTTGAAGATGTTCCGACATTTTGTGCGGGCGAAGCCATCAATCCGCTACCAACAACATCTTTAAACGGTGTTCAAGGCACCTGGTCTCCAAATATCAATAATGCTCAGACCACAACCTATACATTTACACCAGATGATTCTGAGTGTGCTGTTACGACCACTTTAACCATTGAAATTACCCCTACATTTACACCAGTGTTTAATATTCCACTTGAGTATTGTATTGGCGATGTGATTCCTGAATTACCGCTTGCTTCGGATGATGGAATTATTGGAGCATGGTCTCCAGCTTTGAATACAACAGATACAACCACATACACATTTACGCCAAGTGCAGGCCAAGGCTGTGCGTTAGAAACCAGCCTTACTATAGTTATAGATCCTGGAACGACACCGACTTTTAATGTCCAAGAATCCATTTGCCAAGGCGATGCTTTAGAAGAATTGCCAGTAGTTTCTAATGAAGGTTTTACAGGCTCGTGGTCTCCTGAACTTAATCCAAATACCACGACAACCTATACTTTTACACCCGATCCAGATCAATGTGCTTTAGAAACGACTGTAACTATAGAGGTTAACCCTGTAAGCGAGATTATATTGGATGCTGTCGTGACATCGGCTCCTTTTGAACAGAATGTAAACATACAATTGACTACAACAGGCGGAAACGGTTTGTTTGAATATAGGCTGAACAATGGGCCTTGGCAGACTTCCGATATATTTGAAAATTTGATAGGAGGTACAGAATATACCTTCGAAGTCAGACAAATTGATGGTTGTAGTAATGTTGCTATAGATAAAGCCATTGGCTTGTCTTTTCCTTCATATTTTACGCCCAACGGCGATGGATTTAATGAGTTTTGGAACATTAGTGATTTAAGAAATCAACTTGATGCCAAAATTTATATATTTGATAGGTATGGGAAACTTCTGCAAGAATTAAGACCAATACAAGCCGGATGGGATGGCTTTTATAATGGTAAACCTATGCCATCGCAAGATTATTGGTTCAAGGTGGAATTTTCTGATGTCCTTACCGGTAATAAACTTATTTATGTGAATCACTTTACTTTAAAAAGATAACTTTAGATTAAACTATTTCACGTAGGAGTTTAATAATTTCAATTGTTATATGGTTGAAAGAATTTTGTTACTGAAGTATCTTTAAAATTAAATTTTCACGAAATGAAATTGATCAGCGCTTTTGTTTTAGGTTTGTTTTTATTGATATCTTGTTCCAGCCCAAGTGTTGAAGACGACATTAGAGTTGCTGTAATAGGAAGAGTTCAAGATGTAAAAGGAAATGCCATTGAAGATGCAACAGTTCATGTCTACCTAGAAGGAAATTCGTCAACATTGCTTTCTGGCACAGGTCTTAGCGGGGCAGATGGGACTTTTAGTATAGTTTCTATTTTTGGCAGAAATGATAATCTACGCGTAGATATCGCCAAGGACAACTCCTATTCCAATTATGTTTACCTTGTAGGGATTAGAGATTATATTCCCAACGATTTGACCTTCGATTTACAAAACATTCAGTTGAGTAAAATTGCTTTTTTAGACCTAAATGTCAATAGGCAAAATGACTCGGATCATACGATTGATCTTTCAGTCGAATACACCTCGGCGGAATGTATTCAATATTTTGAAGGTCCAGATTTGGTCGATAATATTTCCTTTTGTTTTGATGATAATGCTTTTGGTCTAACACTGGGAGATGATTTTCCAAATTTTTCCAGAACAATTGTGGTGCCATTAAATTCCGAAGTTAGCATTGCCTACAGCATAAACGAAGGCGAAACAATAACAGAAATTGTTGAAGTTAATCAAGAAAATCAGACCTATGAGATTTTATACTAGTTGTTTGCTTTTCCTATTTTTTTCGTTGCAATGCCATGCTCAAAATGATTCTATTGTGAGCAATAGTTCATTCTTTTTAAAACAAATACTTTACAATAACGAGTTGCAGACTTCAGGTTATGTTTCAATGGGTTATAATTATCCATTTACAAGAGGCACTAATTTCTTGAACAATGCCTTAAATCCGAGAGGTGGTTTTAACTTAAATATCAATACTCTCTTTGATTCAATTACAGATCGA
>JAUIFC010000185.1 GCA_030429455.1 Bacteroidia bacterium
TCCAGCAGTAACATTTATCCAAGGAGACAGCACACTAGCGATTTTATCATCTTTCAACTTTTTAGTTTTTATTAAATATTGGCCTCCTAAATAGCCCTTTTTATACACTTTAGCCTCTAAAGTATTATTACTATTATCATCGTCTGAAAAAACCCAACATCCAGCTTCGTAGATATTTTGATCTCCAACTTCAAAATCTGTTATCACTTGTGCAACAGTAGTTAAGGAGACAAAAACTGTTAAGATTGATGTGAAAACTATAATTTTCATTTTATTTAAATTTTTCATTATTTGTGCTGTTTGTTAGTTATTCTTCTTCTTCTTCTTCTTCAACTGGATTTACCTCTATAAATGTAAAATCTATATTAGCATTGTCACCTAGCGTTAATGTCTTTTCAAATGTACCCCAAGAAAGTTCTAAGGTTTGAAACCTAGATGGTACATTTACATCTATTTCGACATCCTCAGATATACTTATATTTACTTTTCTAAGTACATCTCCATCCTGAATTTTTATAACAAGAGGCATTTTAACATTTGCCGTACTTACAGGAAGGCCCTGAAAGTTAATCTTGTAATCATTTGAAGTTGTCCATTTAAAAGAATTTGTGACTTCTAAGTTTTTAAAGCCTTCTTCTGGTGTTGTTGGGTCTTGGTTATCTATGGTTGTATCATCTATTTCATCAACTTCACAAGAAACCGATGTGAATACAATAAGACAAGCAAAGAATAACATTTTTAAAATTTGTTTGTTCATGGTTAAATAAGTTTTAATAATATATTTGCTATAATTCTTGTACAAATATAAACTAATAAAGAGGTTGCAACGTTTACTTTCGACGAAATACGACCTAGCTTAGATAAGTGATAAAATAACGTATTTGAATTTATTTTAAACTTATAAAATCAGCTTATTATCGTTCTAATGGACTGGCATATAGACCATGTCTTAAAAGTAGTAATGATTAAAATAGGTTTACATTCCAACTTCTTGAGTTTATTAGACCACTGTGATTGTATTATTCTAAACCAGATTAAACCCATTTGACATCTAAATTGTGCTCACTATTTACTTTTAAACGTGATATAGAAAAATTGCATTTTGGTTTTTAATAAGAGGCTAAAATGGCAGAAATGCTTAACTACTTTATGTATCAAATAATGTTCATGACCATCGATCGCTTGATAATACCATTTACAACTTGAAATTACCGCAATAAATCGCCCTCTGTTCTTTTACAGTATTTTCGAATCACAAATAGTATAAGCATCATAGTAGACTAGTCGCTTGTAATTTAGACACAAAGAAAAGCGGGAAAAATCCCGCTTTCAAAAAAATCTGATATGTTTAACTTTCTTAGTTGTTATCAAATATATGAGCATCATTTCTGTACCCTGGAGAGGTATTAGAATACCAATCTGTAAAGTTTGTACCACCCGACTGCGCCCATGGAGCAAAATTCAAGTAAGCTCCAGTAACATCTTGTTGCTCCACAGGATGCTTAAAGCTTGATGGCATATTTAAGGCCCAAGGTAAGTTATTTTGAGTTTTGTAATATGTTGATGTTCCGATATTTGAGGCGTCATTGTTTGTGCCAAAAAGACTCTGATCTGCCAAGTCCGTTGGCACATTATCCGGCAAATGGACTTCAACTCCTCTTTGCTGATTTACAACTAAGAATGGATTGTATACGATTGTACCCGGCGCATAAGTTGTCTGTGCATCCATATTAATTACAAGATTTATGGTTTCAGAAACTCCAGTACCACCTACAGATGGAATGGTATTGTACATAGAACCACCTCCAATTCTTGTGATTACATTTTCCGCACTATCAAAAACAGGAATTACAGCTTGAGATTGTCCAGATTCTGTACCATTGGCAGACAGTGTAAACAAACTACCTGTTAAGTCCTGCCCTGTTATCGATGCAATATCAGAAGGAGTTACATTATCCAATTGTATTGCATACCCGTTATCAAATGTCCCACCAACAGCCTTGACGATTAAACTTATTTCTATCCTTACAACATTATTATTGGCATTTGTAATTTCATTATAATTGTAGTCTAATACCAAATCATTAAAATCATAATCGCCTTGAGATGGCCATAAATCCTCGAAGGCTAACGTACCAAAAACGCTTGGTTGTGGAAAAAAATTATTAAAAGCAGAATTTGCATCGTTTGGGAACTCATCACTTATATCTGGCACGGTATCATTATCCGTATCCACAGGACTATTCTGTAAAGGTTGGCAGCTATTGCCTGGATCTGCTGCATAAGTTCCAGGCACTGAAAGATCATCCATAAGCCCTCTTGTTGTACCTCCTTGACCATACCATCTGAATTCTACTTTATGTATTCCTGTAATGTTTACTGGAATGGAATGATTTGTAACATTAGAAACGTCACTAGAAGTAAATTGCTTCTGTAATATGGTGCTTACCACGTTATTATTTTGGTCTAATACAACTACATCTAGATATTTTGCACCTCCATTTAACGCTGTTATTCTTTCACTGAAAGTAATATTGCCAGGCACCATATCTATCCATGGTGTTCTTAAACGATGTGGAGCTTGAACATCAGGCATGTTGCTTAATTGGCCAGTACGTAACGACCAAGATCCATTTAAAGCACTACTACCACTTTTGATTGCAGTACTTGCAAAAAACCAACAGTTTTGTTGGAATGGACCACGTTGTCCATTTGTTCCTTCGAAGTCTATTGTTACTTGAGCATAAGAACTTATCGTTAATAATGCAGTTACTATTATAGCAAAAATTGAATTTTTCATTTTTATTTTAATATTTTGATGGTTAAGTGTTAAGTATTATTCTTCCTCGTCTACGTCTGGTTCAATAAAAGTAAAATCTATTGTATTGCTTTCTTCTAAAGTCAAGGTCTTTTCTAAAGAACCCCATGAAAGAATTAGATTCTCATCTTTAGAAGGTACTCTTAGGTTTATGGAAACATTGTCCGAGAGAGAAATATTTACTCTACGAATCACATCACCATTTTCAATTTTAATTTCAAGTGGTCTTTCGATTGTTGTTCCTATCGGGTTACCTTTAAAATTAATGGTGTAATCTTTTGATGTTGACCAATCAAATGAGTCGTCCACTACTAAACTTTTCATCCCATTTTGATTTATTGGGTCAATGTCATCGGCTACAACTTCCTCCACGTCACAAGAAGCTACTGTGCAAATAATAAAAGCTGAAAATAATAGCTTTCTAAATCGTTTATTCTTCATAATCTGCATAATTAATTGATTAATATTTTTCGCAAATTTACCTCGGTAATCCTGTGTAAAAAATTGTTTTCGGCAGAACAATTTTAACAGTCGTTCAATAGCATAAATCATAAGGTAAATGGTGACTTAATTGATTAATTATATTAATGCTTGTTATGATTATTATAAATTTAGCAAATACTTATTATGGTTAGCTACTTGGCGCTATAAACCATAATTACTACCCTATCTGTTATACACTTTCTAATGACCTATTTTACCCTCGCTAAACTAAAGTTAAAACCTGTAATTTCTTAGAATAGCTTACGTTATTGTATTCAAGAGACTTAGTTTTAGTACATTTGCCCAAAATTGTTAACGTTGAAACAACTTTACTTTTTAGTAGTCTATTTACTTGTATGTCAAGGTTTTTCTCAAGAAATTGAATTCAAAAGTGACCGAAATACAATCAATGAAGAATTATACCCAGGCGCTTTTATTTTTAATAAAATTACAAATCAGGTTTATTTTAAACATAAAGGCATTGAAGTTTGGTGCGACCAAGCCTTATTTTATGAAAAAGATGAATTTTTTAAAGCCTATGGCAATGTGCGTATGAAGCAAGGCGACACTGTGAATATGCGAAGTTCTTATGCCGAATACGATGGTAAAACTCAATTTGCCTTCGCTTCGAAAAAAGTAGTCCTCACAACGCCAAATAACAAACTTGAAACCGACACATTATTCTTTGACCGCGTCGCGCAAAAAGCATTTTACCGCTCGGGAGGCAAAGTAACTGATACCTCTAGCACGATAACCAGCAGAAGAGGCACCTACGATATGGAAACGGACAAATATGCCTTTCGCCAAAAAGTAGAAGTCCGAAGTCCAGATTATAATATAGACACAAACATTTTAGACTATTACACCAAAAACGGTCATGCGTATTTGTACAAGGCTTCGACCATCACCACAGAAAGTGGCAAAGTATATTGCGAAAGAGGTTTTTTTGATTCAAGAAACAATATGGGTTACTTTATAAAAAAAGCTCGCGTAGATTACGACCAAAGAATTTTATACGGCGATAGTATTTATTTCGATCAAAATCGAGGTTTTGCCTCAGCATCGAATAATATTAAGGTCTTAGACACTCTAAACAAAACCAAAATCATTGGCCATTACGCCGAAGTCTATAAACAAAATGATTCGGTGATCATTACTAAAAACCCACTTGCTTCCTCATTTCAAGAAAACGATTCTATCCATATTGCTAGCGATACCATGATGATCACTGGAAAACCAGAACAACGCATCATAAGGAGTTATCCAGATGCAAGGCTATTTAAATCGGACATAAGCGGCAAAGCCGATTCTATACATTCGTCTCAAGTTACTGGTTTGACAAAACTAATCACCCGTCCTATATTATGGTCATCCAATGGACAGATTACCGGAGATACCATAATGCTGATTTCAAATTCCAAAACAGAACAACTGGATTCGCTAAAAGTATATTACAACAGTTTCTTACTCCAAAAGGACTCCATAAGTGGATTTAATCAAGTTAAAGGCAAAGAGCTCTACGGCGTATTTGAAAACAATGAAATGGTTGAAGTCAACTTTATCAAAAATGCCGAGTCTTTGTATTATTCCAGAGATGATAAAGGCACATTAATTGGCATTGAAAAAACCACAAGTTCTTCGATCAAAATGGAAATCGAAGATAAAGCGGTCAAAGATATCACCTATTATTCCGATGTACCAGGCAAGCTTTATCCCGAAAACGAATTACCACCCAATGCTCGTAGATTAAAAGGCATGCTTTGGCGTGGCGATGAAGAAATAACATCTAAAGCCGATTTGCTTACAAACAGACCTTCTTTCATTTTGCCAAAAATCAAAGGCATAGAAATACCAAAACAAACAGACAGCATCCAAGAGCCTTTTTATAAAAATGAAAATCTAAATTCCAATTCTAATTTATTAAAATCGCCTGAAAGAGAAGAAAAACAACAGGTAAAGCCAAAAAAGAACAAACCTAATAGTAGGGCTGCAAGATCAAAAAGAGTTCTTAAACAAAGCACAATTGACAGTTTAAAATTGAACACGACAGAACCAAAAAAAAACTTGAAAATCAAAAGAAATGATTGATGCCTTTAAATCATTTCAAGCCCAAACTACGCCACATCCGCTTGGCCTGAACGTTAGTCATGCTAAGGGAAGTTATATCTACACAAACGATGGAAAGGCACATTTGGATTTTGTTGCTGGCGTATCCGCATGCAATCTCGGACATTGCCATCCTAAAATAGTAAACGCTATAACAAAACAGGTTGAAAAATACATGCATGTCATGGTTTATGGCGAATACATTTTGGAACCGGCCTTAAAACTCTGTGAAAAATTAGCTGAACTGCTGCCAGAAACGTTAAACCAAACCTACCTAGTAAATAGCGGAACAGAAGCCATAGATGGCGCGATAAAATTAGCACGCCGATCCACAGGGCGGTCGCAAATCATAGCAGCAAAAAACTGTTATCACGGTAATTCCTATGGTGCATTGAGTTTAATGGATTATGAGGAAAGGTTAAAACCATTTAAGCCGCTTGTTCCAGAAATAACACATATAGAATATAACAACTCGGATTGTTTGCAATACATTACAAGACATACAGCAGCAGTAATTCTTGAGACTATTCAAGGTGGTGCTGGCTTTATAATGCCGAAGGATGATTATCTGAAAAAAGTAAAAAAACGATGTCAAGACGTTGGTGCACTTTTAATTTTAGATGACATTCAGCCAGGTTTTGGCAGAACTGGCACACTGTTTGGGTTTGAAAATTTTAATGTTGTCCCAGATATTTTGGTCATAGGCAAAGCAATGGCATCAGGACTGCCAATTGGAGCATTTATAGCCTCAAATGGCTTAATGAGCTTGCTAAGCGACAATCCAAAATTAGGACATATCACAACATTTGGCGGAAATCCAGTCATTGCAGCAGCAGCTCTGGAAACACTGAATGTATTTGAACAAGAAAAAATACTAACTAACATTGAAGAGAAAGAAAAATTATTTAGAGAATTACTAAAACATGAATTGATAATAGAACTAAGAGGAAAAGGATTAATGTTATCTTTGATCATGAAAAACAGCGACATAGCCAATACATTGGTCTTGGAAGCGAAAGAACAAAATCTAATTTTGTTTTGGCTGTTGTATGAAAAAAGAGCAGTGAGGATAACACCTCCATTAACCATTTCTGATGAAGAAATTAAGATGGGATGTCAAACAATTTTGAATATACTGAATGGTATTCAGAAAAACGAAGATGTTAATTAATTTGTTAACAAAGTATTTAGACTTAACAGAAAGCATTAAAAAAGCCCATTAAATTTATAACTATAAAATTTTAAAAAGTCTCAACTATGAAATTTGATTCCAACGAAGACTTTGATTTACCACTCGAAAAATTTGAACATATGCTCAAAACAAATAATATTTTGTTTTTTGATGCGGACGAATTTGTAGACATTGTCGAACAATATATAGACATGGGCAAAATTGCACTAGCCAAAAAAGCATTGAAATTAGGGCTATCTCAACACCCTAACAACAATGACCTAAAACTGCTCAAGGCAGAGATTTATATATTCGAGGACAAACATTCTCAAGCTGATGAACTCTTGGAGTATTTAAGCATTGTCGACCCTGAAAACGATGAGATTTACATTCTAAAAGCCAATATTTACTCCAAGCAAGACAACCACCATAAAGCCATAGAAACTTTAGAGTTTACATTGGATTTCACAGCAGAACCTAACGAAATTTATAACTTAATTGGTATAGAATACCTTTTCCTAGAAAATTTTGAAAAAGCCAAAGAAAAAAAAGCTTAAACTTTAGCTGTTGATAAAGAAAGC
>JAUIFC010000186.1 GCA_030429455.1 Bacteroidia bacterium
TAGTGTTTTTATCAATTTATACGGAGATTCGTAAAAAACAATTGTTCGATTTTCGTCCTTAAGTTGTTCAAGTCTTTTTTTTCTGTGTTTTTTTGGAGGTAAAAAGCCTTCGAAAACAAAACGATCACTTGGTAAACCGCTCATGACCAATGCAGGAACAAAAGCCGTTGCTCCAGGCAAACAAGTAATTTGTATATCATTTTCTGCACATGTTCTAGAAAGCAAAAATCCAGGATCGGAAATGCCTGGTGTTCCAGCATCTGTAATTATCGCAATGTTTTCATTTTGTTTTAGTCTATTGATAATTTCATCCGTTAGTTTGTGCTCGTTATGTTGATGATATGAGAGCATCGGTGTTTGGATGCCATAGTATTTAAGCAATTTTCCGCTAACTCTGGTGTCTTCGGCTAGAATTAGTTCTACCTCCTTTAAAACTTCAACACTCCTATAAGTCATATCTTTTAAGTTGCCTATAGGAGTTGGTACAAAATAAAGCATTATTCAAATTTCTTTTCAATAAGATGAAGCAATCGGTTTGCGACATCTTCTTTGTCTTTCCAGTGTAAGTATTTTTGCTGAATGTTATCGTTCAGAAATGCCTTTACTTCATCAAGGCGATTAAATGTATTTATTTTCTTTATGAAATCTTCATAATCATTAGAATTTCCTAAAAACAAATGGCTTACAAAAGAGAGTCTGTCGTTTAAACCGATTTTTAAATCTTTGTTTAATCTATCATTCAATGATTTTTTACTATTACTAAACAAGTCCTTAGTTCGCTGAGGCTTTTTCTCAATTTTTTTAGAGGATTCATCAATTTCATTGTTGATATTTTTGGCATTTTTTTCTTCAGTATCCGTGTTAGATTCCTCTTCCTTTTTGTTAATTAATGCATCATCCTTATTTTCAATTGAAGGTTCATCAGCTGATTCGGTATTGGAAGAATCGGCAGGCTCAAAATTGGGTAAATCGTCAAAATGAACGCTGTAATCTTCAAGATCTATCACATTATTTCGATCAATTTCAGAGTCATTCTTTTTTAAATTATCGATGGGTTCTTCAAACATTTTGTCAACGGCCTGAGTTTCAATAGGCATTTGAGAGACGATGTCTTTTATCTTTTCCGTGTTATGTTCGTAAATGGGTTCTTCGTTGTATTCCGTGCCGTCTGGAAAATTTAGACTGCTTGTATGTTCAAGTGAAAATTCCTTTTCAATCGATTTTTCAATATCGTGTTTGTTTATAGTTGGTTTTATGCCTTCAAGATGCTTTTCTGCAAAGGAGAGAATAGAAAGTTTTTCATACAAAATGGAAGCTTCTTCCTTTAATTCATGAATATCAGCTCTATTTCTTAGTTTTAATATTCTATGTGCTAGACTCATTAATTCGTCCTCTAAGACTTTCTTCATTTTTATTATTTTACAAGGTTTTTTAAAGCTTTATTTTTACTAATTTTAACGACCTAAAATTAATGAAATTGTTTTGTACTTTTCAATAAAAATAAATAATGTTTCTAGAAAATAATGTAAATCACGAAGAGAAGTTTGGTTGGATCGAAGTGATTTGTGGAAGCATGTTTTCTGGAAAAACAGAAGAGCTTATCAGAAGGTTAAAACGTGCAAAATTTGCCAAGCAAAAGGTTGAAATTTTTAAACCTCAAATCGATACCCGATATGATGAAGAACACGTTGTTTCTCATGATGAAAATCTAATTCACTCAACACCAGTGCCTTCGGCAAGTAATATTCCTTTGATGGCACATGATTGCGATGTTGTAGGGATTGATGAAGCTCAGTTTTTTGATGATGAAATTGTAAATGTATGTAACGATTTGGCCAATAGAGGAGTGAGAGTTATTGTGGCAGGATTGGACATGGATTTTAAAGGCAAACCATTTGGACCTATGCCAAACCTTATGGCCACAGCAGAATATGTGACCAAAGTTCACGCTGTATGTACAAGAACTGGAAATCTTGCTCAATTTAGTTTTAGGAAATCTTCTAATAACAATCTTGTAATGTTAGGCGAGACGGACGAATACGAACCTTTGAGTCGCGCTGCCTATTACAAAGCCATTAAAGAAGAAAAATTAAATTAGTCCCCAATTAAAGCCCTAAAAAGATTTTAATGTCTCATATTTTTGAAACTTCATTAGAAATCAACCTTTCTGCAATTACAAAAAATTTAAACCTGATTAAAAGTCATTTAAAACCCTCTACCAAGGTCATGGCTGTTGTCAAGTCCAATGCTTATGGCTCAGATGCCATAAAAGTAAGCAGTCATTTGGAAACTATTGGCATCGATTATTTTGCTGTAGCTTATGTCGAAGAAGCGGTTTTGTTAAGACAATCAGGAATACAAAAACCGATATTGGTGTTTTATCCTCAAAAAACAGATTTGGAAGACCTCTTGCATTACAATATAATCCCAAGTGTTTATGGATTCGATTTCTTAGATTTTATTAGTGTTCATACAAAGTCACATGAACCCAATTCTTTTCCTATTCACCTTAATATCAATACCGGGATGAATAGATTAGGTTTTGATGAAAATGAATATCCCAAAGTTGCCTTATACTTGCAAAACAATGATGCACTGAAATTGACTGGGATTTTTTCTCATTTCTCTGCAGCTGGATTGACCGAAGAAAAAGCGTTTTCGCAAGAGCAAAAGGACAAATTGAAAAAAGCAATTTCTTTTTTTAGCCCTTACAAATCAGACACTTTCGTTACGCATTTAAGTAATTCTAGTGGATTGATGAATTTTTTGGAAGCAGAAATGGATATGATTCGAATAGGAATTGCTTTACATGGTTACGGCAAGGATTCGTCGGCAAGTAAACTTATTCCGGTATCGACATTTAAGACCAAAATATTACAATTACGTTGGCTGGAAAAAGGAGAAACAGTAGGATATGATAGAAAGTTTAAAGTTGAAAAAAGAACTAGAATAGCCACAATTCCATTAGGATATGCAGATGGAATTTCAAGAATATTTGGCAATTATAATGCTAAAGTAAAAGTTAATGAAAGTCTTATTCCTATAGTTGGCAATGTGTGTATGGATACAATAATGCTAGATGTTACATCCATAGATTGTAAGATTAGAGATGAAGTTATCATTTTTGGAAACGGCCATCCCATTACCGAATTTGATTTTAACAAGCGTACTATTCCATACGAAATCATGTGTCGAATTCCTAAAAGAATTCCAAGAGTTTTTATAGAATAATCATGTCAGTCAAAACACCAAATACTCCTTATTACGCTGTGATTTTTACTTCAATTTCAAAACTGATAAATGAAGAATATAGTGAAACAGCCAGACTTATGGAAGAATTGGCTACGCAACAAACAGGATTTCTTGGATTAGAGCATGCACGAGAGCAGATAGGTATTACCGTTTCTTATTGGCAAGATTTAGAGTCCATTAAACGTTGGAAAAATCAATCACAGCATATCATTGCTCAGGACAAAGGAAAAAACGAATGGTACAAATCTTACAGTATTAGAATCTGTAAGGTGGAAAAAGAATATCATTTTAATAATGAAAATTAAAAACCTATGAGATTTCATACGAGAAAGTGGATAAAACCAGAAGATTTAAACCCTAATAATACATTATTTGGCGGAAGACTTTTGGAATGGATAGATGAAGAATCAGCGCTTTATGCTTGCATTCAGTTAGAAAATTACCGCGTGGTCACCAAGTATATTTCTGAGATAAATTTTGTGAGCTCTGCTAAACAAGGTGAGATTATCGAAATCGGCATAGAAGTTGTAAAGTTTGGGAAATCTTCTTTAACGCTTAAATGTGAAGTTCGAAATAAAATGACAAGACAAACCATTATAAAAGTGGATAAAATTGTAATGGTCAATCTTGATGAAAACGGAAATCCCAAACCTCACGGCAAATCCAAAGTCGAATTTGTGAAGGATAGACTAGACGATTAAGTTTAAAAGTGTAGTAGTTTAACGTTTTTGTTTACAATTTTGCTTAGTAATTTTTTTTATTTTAAGATGTTATGCTGATTTAAAGAAGATTATGTTCAAGAGGAAACAATAGTGCATTGCTCAATTGCTACATTGATAAATAGGTACATTAAAACATTACTAAATTGATACATTGCTAAATTGATACATTGGTTCATTAATACATCATCACATCACAATAAACCATCAAAACCATCCCAATCACCTTCAACTTTGTAAACTTCAAACCTCGAAAATAGTTCTTCTTTATACCATTTATATTGACGTGTCATTTTAATAGCTTTTGCATGTTCTTTGTTGGCATAGGTGTATTTCTTTGCATTTTCCATCGAATCCCAAATACTTAAAGTAGCCATTTCCCAAATGGGGAATTCGCCAAAACCCTTTGTGTAAATTAAACCTTTAGCATTTTCTATAGCTTGTTGGGTATGCGGCACATATTTCCAAAACCTTTGAAGTTCTTTTGTTTTGATGCTTGCCCTAGTAATAATTGCAACGGCTTTCGGATGTTTATTCAATTCCCCATGCTTTACAAATGGATTCTGTTTCGACCATAAACCGTGTGCAGTTATAGATTTTAAATAGAGGTAACAGCTACGTTTACTATGTGTTTTGTATTGTTTTATCAGTTTGGAAGTGTCTAGAAAATTCTGAGCGGAATCTTCATCTTTCCAAACCTGCAAAAGTGCATAAACAGACCAATCTGGTTGGGGTTTAAAGCCATCTTTACCACTGCCAAGAAGCTTATAAAATTTCAGGCCTTCAACACCTTTTAAATGCTTATGGGCAAATTGCATCATGCTAAGTGCCCAAAACTTATTTTTCAATCCTTTATATTCAAAAAGACATATGGTTGTAATTTCTTTCATTCAAATTAAAATATCTTTGGTTTTAAATAATTGATATTCAAATAATTATTGCTAATATTCAGTGTCACAAAATATGTTAAAAACTTTACAATAACTTAACTTAGAAAGTTATAGAAATGAGTCTTTGATGTACTTATTTTGCAGTCGTAATTTAAATAAATTAACATGAAAAAATTATTACTATTATTTTTATTAATTTCTGGCTTAGGCGTTTATGCTCAGGGTGTTACGACATCTTCGATAAACGGTAAGATTACAGACAATGCAGGAGAGCCATTATTCGGAGCGAATATTGTTGCTGTCCATGGCCCTACTGGTACAAAGTATGGCGTAGTTTCAGATTTTGATGGTTACTACCGAATTTCTAACATGCGTGTTGGTGGTCCTTACAAAATCGACATTAGCTATGTAGGTTTTGCTACAAAATCTTTTGATAATGTTTACCTACAATTAGGTAACGACGAAAAGATTAGTGTACAACTACAAGAAGAAGCAAACCAGTTGGATGAAGTGGTCATTACTACTTCAGTTGATGGTATTTTCGATTCTCGTAACAAAGGTTCAAATACCAACATTACAAATAGAGAGATTTTAAATATGCCATCTGCAACTCGTGGTTTAGGAGACTTTGTCAGACAAACTCCAGAGGCTCAGGTTACTGAAAATGGATCAATCTCTTTAGGAGGTCAAAATAACAGGTACAACGCCATCTATATCGACGGTGCTGTAAACAACGACGCATTTGGTCTTGCAAATACGGGTACAAATGGTGGACAAACTGGTGTTGACCCAATTTCTATCGATGCCATCGAATCTTTCCAAATTAACCTTGCACCATTTGATGTAAAACAATCTGGTTTCGCTGGTGGTTCGATCAATGCGATTACAAGAGCTGGTACGAATGAATTTCAAGGTTCTGCTTACTACTATTTAAGAAATGAGAGTTTAG
The DNA here is from genome assembly GCA_030429455.1 of Bacteroidia bacterium. Classification (GTDB taxonomy): domain Bacteria; phylum Bacteroidota; class Bacteroidia; order Flavobacteriales; family Flavobacteriaceae; genus Psychroflexus. Next base: position 5,811 of record JAUIFC010000186.1, read on the forward strand.
CAGGAAAAACACCTACAGCAATCAGCGAAGACAACAGAGAAAGACTTGACGAATTTACAGCTCAACGTACGGGTGTAAGAATTGGAGGGCCAATCATCGAAAACAAGTTATTCTTCTTTGTCAACTACGAAAGACAAGATGACGAAACTCCACAGCCATTTAATTCTGATTTATGGGAAGGAGATTCTTCAATAGATCAAATTAATGCGCTTAGACAAGGTGTAATCGATAGATTTGGTTACAACCCAGGTATATTTGATAACAATACTGAGGAGTTGGTTAGTGACAAATTGATTACCAGAATAGACTGGAACATAAACGATAAAAATTCATTAACCTTAAGAAACTCTTATGTGGATGCTGAAAGTACAAGCCCTAGAGCAAGTACAAATAGAAGTATCAACTTTACAGGTAGAGGTGTATTTTTCCCATCAAGAACTAATTCTACAACTTTAGAATGGAGTACAACAAATGGGTCTAATATTTCTAACAACTTAATCGTTGCTTACACAGATGTTTTAGACAACAGAGATCCTGTAGGAGATCCATTCCCAGCTGTACAAATTCAAGATGGTAGAGGAAATATCTTCTTTGGTTCAGAGCCATTTTCTACTGCAAACTTATTAGAGCAAAAAATCTTAAACATAACCAATAACTTCGAATATTCTAAAGGGCGTCACAAATTTACATTCGGTGGTAACTTCGAACGTTTTGATATGAAAAACGTATTCTTTAGACAAAATTTTGGTCAGTACAGATTCTTTAATATAGACGATTTCAATACGTATTTAGATAATGATGCAACAAATGATGCAGCTGTTATATTTTTCGATTTCGGTTATTCATTACAAGGTGGTGTTGGTGACGATTCAGCTGGAGCTGCAGAGTTTGTATATTCTCAGCTTGGATTCTATGTTCAAGATGATGTTGACTTAACAGACAACTTTAAATTTAGCATTGGTGTTCGTATCGATGTTCCATTTTTCGAAGATGGTTTAGTTAATGATGATTTCAACACTAGAACTGTAGGTCTTCTAGAAGCTGCTGGTAAAGATTTACAAGGAGCGAGAGTAGGAACTCCAATCGATAGTCAAGTACATTTTGCGCCAAGATTTGGATTTAACTGGGATGTATTTGGAGACAGAACAACTCAAGTAAGAGGTGGTGCAGGTATCTTTACTTCTCGTATTCCTTTAGTATGGCCAGGTGGTGCATACAACAATAATGGTCTTACAGCTGGATTTGTAGACGAAAGAGATTTTGATGGAGATGTGTTTTTTAACCCAGATCCACTAGGTCAAGGAACTAATCCTGGT
>JAUIFC010000187.1 GCA_030429455.1 Bacteroidia bacterium
GGTGCGTTGCATGGCTAGAGCGCTTTTACTTTTATCCAAACTGTACGACCCTTGATTTTTCCGTTGAAGCGTTTGAGAAACACCATGCGCATCTTGCATTAAAAATGGCGTGAAATCGACAAGGAACTTTTCACCTAAGTCTTCAATGATTTTAAACCCAAACAAAACCGACTTCGCAAAAGCCTGTTCTACACTTTTTCGCTCTAAAGCATTGTCTGTAATCGCTCTGTAATCCTGATTTGGTTGCACTAAAAGCAACTTGTCACCTGCACGTTGAAATTTGACAACTGCTGTTCCTCCCAATTGCCCTCGGTCCAAGCCGATGTCATTGGAACCTACGCCGCTTGTCAACGCATGAACATAGAGAAATTCTTCATCTAACTTATCAACTTCAAGATAGATTTTATCTTCGTTTTCATCATACCAAAAATTGAAAAAGCCTTCAGCAGTTGATAAATCCTTTTTGTCCTCAAAAGTTTTAAAGGATTGTGCTGTTAGTATGGATGTGAGTGAAAAAAGAAGAATACAAAAACGAATTTTCATGGCATTAGATTTGAAAAAATGAATAAGATATCCGCCGAAGATAAGGTTAAAATCAAAAACTTCATAAAGAATAAATGGAATTGATTTGTGAATCTGGAATGATCAGGCCTGTTTTAAGACTAACAGTACCTTTACAAAATGCCTAAATGTTTGCATCAAACTCTGTAACAAATAAATCTAAAAATTGAATCTTTAAAAAATATTATTAACACCTCAAAGCCTAAAAATAGGTAATGTCTCGGGTAATTATAAATTTTGGTTTAAACCCAACATATTCAATTTTCTTAATCCAATTGTCATTTTTATCATACTCGATTGTGGTCTTATTTTTCAAGTTTCCTTTTAAATCGAATCTGTTGAGCTCTATTAGATTTCCGTCTTCGTCGTAAGTGAATTTTCTTTTTTGGTATTTTTTTCCATCCGCTTTATATTCACTTTCTTCAATTAAATAGCCGTCCTCATCGTATGTAGAAGTTCGGGTATAAATCAAGGTGCTTCTTTGTATGTAATGTTTTTCTTCAATTAGAAATCCATTCTTATCATAATCGAAGGTTTTTCTATTGAATCTACCAAACGAATTGGTAGCATTTTCTCCGATTTTGTATCCAAGTTGATTGTATGTAAGCATTCTCTCCTCAACTAATTTTCCACTGGAATTAAACATTTTCTGTTCAATTAATCGCTCTTCATCATACTTAAAAATAGTTTTATCCTTTATTTTCCCAACAGAATCGTAACTAATGCTTTCCAATAACTTCTCATCCTTATCGTACTTCTGGGCATGGCTATTTTTCAAATTGCCGTCAGAAGAATATTCGTTTTTTTCAATTTGATTTCCATCATCGTCGTATTTAAATGTATAGCCTTCTACTAAATCAAGATCTGCATTTAAAATATTATATTCAATGATATTATCCTTCTTGTCAAAAAAATATTCAACACTATTGATCAGGACGTTACTTGAATTATAATTCCTCTCTTCTAACTTATTTTCCTTTTTTTTGGTTACAAATGTATTCTTAGAAATCAGGCTGCCGTCTGAAGAGAACACCGATTTTTCCAGCAGTTTACCCTTTTTATCAAAAGTTAGGATTTCATCAAACTGGTCTGAATTGTCCTTTCTTTTCCTTTCGCCTTTTTCAAGCTTACCAAACTTTTCAACAGCTTCGTAAGAGATTTCTGAAATGGCTTTTACTTTATCGTTCAGCTTGTACTTATCCCAATCATTTTGAATTTCAATTTCTACATTGGGATTTTTTTTGTTTTTCTTAAACTTCAATAAAGAGCAACTTTGATTAATACTTATAGTCAAGAGTAGTGCTATTAATTTAACCTGGCTTTTCATCTTTTGTAATTTAAAATAAAGTTATAAAAAATAAAATTAACAGCCGTTTTACAGTTGAAATTGATGGTGATAATTGTATTTCTGTATGTTAAATTGATGAAAATTATTCTAGAGTTGTTATATTCCTCCGATCTTTCGGATTCTTATGACATATTTTCTCTATCATAATTATCTTCAGATTTTAATTCCTTATAAAATTGGAGAATGTGAATAATAAATTTGCCATAAAGCTTGCTGATTATTGCCTGAACGATTTAAAGCTTAGAATTGCAAATAAACCAACACCACCAGAGAACTGGTCAAGACAAGTACCGAAAAGTTCAACTTACAAAAAGCAATGGTCCATACTTAAAGTTTTTATTGAATCCCCTGTTCAACAAGTCTTTGACTATGCTAGACGCCAAGCCGAACGTCAAATTATGGAAAATGCCATAGATAGTGTGGTCATTGATTTAAAATATGTAACCCTAAAAAAAGCGTCACCCCACACACTGAGAATTACCAAAACGCAAAATGAATTTGAAGACAAACTCAAAGAATGGCATCAATACCTAGAATTACTCCAGCAATTGAAAATCAAATTTTCTCAAATTCTTTAGTGATTGAAAGCATCATTATGTAATTTGTCCAACTGAATGCCGACCGCAGTTTAGACGCATTTGGGAACATACGGTAAAATTGCCTAAATCTTTCCAGTTGTCTGGTGGAGAAACCATTACCATATCGAATCTCTTAGGCGTTGGCGAGCGCTTTAATCAAAGCAGTACCATATTCTACCCTTTCTTGAACATCTTGTTCTTCCAAAAAAATACGTTTGCCTATTTGCCAATACAATATATAACTAACCCTGTATTCATTGGTAATAATGCATATGGGCAACAAATAGCATACAAAAAACATATAAAAAGAGAAGATTAGCAACAACTATTAATAAATAGAGCAACAAATATAGCATAAAAAAAACCGCTCGATTAGAGCGGTTTCCAAACAAAAACACCAAGCATTAATTAGCTGTTCCAGAGCCTAAATAAATACTGTTTGATACTTGACTACCATCAGCAGTAATAAACGCCATAAATAGCTCTACTGTATCTCCTGCATAAGTTGTTGGGATTGGAACAATTTGAGAACCAACAGTTCTGTCGGCTCCATCAAGTAAAGAAATAGATTCCTTTTTTGAGGGGTTGTAAATCAATAACATTGACTTGTCAGTAGCATTTGCATTACCTTCAGCAGAGTTATCATCCCAATCAAAGGTAACTTCTCCAGCAGTTGCTAAATCAGTCGTTGGGTTTAACGCACCAGATAAACCTCCTCGACTTACTAAAGCGTTCGGATAGTCAACAACAAAGTTAGGTTCAGTACCTGTAATCGCATTATTCAACACATACGACATCGCAGCATTAAATTCTGTTTTCTTAACAGCTAACCCTTTATAACCTAACTTAATAAAAGGCTTTACAGCCTGTAAAAATTCTAAAGTGGCAGTAAACTTGGTTCTTTGGTTTACTTGACCAACAGTTCTTGGATTGGCTACACTTGAAGGTTTAATTCTAATGTAATCAATTCCTTTCCAGCTTCCACCGATAACGTTTCCAACCTTACCTGAAAGCCCTCCTAAAATACCTTGAGCAATTTTACCCATAACATAAATAATTTTAATGAAACATAATTTTCTTCGGACTTGGTACGGACTTAACACGAAGTTGTACCTTCCGACTGAATATATGGCAAGTTTTATGCTATTCGTTAGATATGGATTTTGTTGCTTTAGATTGCTTCTTTTTGCATTTTAGAAAATAAACTTTGAATGTATGATACTTTCAAATCTGCCATTTTTGAAATGACTTTTTGAAGTTCGGCTTCTTTTTTACTAATCGCTGACACTATATTAATATGCTTTTGCAATTGAAATTCATTATTTATTAATGATATAAAACTATTTTTTAGAGTATTTCTGCAATCATCTATTGAAATAAACGGAATAACACTTCCTTTTAAATGGTAAGCGTAAAAACCGCCTATTTGTAACATCATAGATAAGTTAAAAAGTGTGTGTTTTACCTCTTCTGTTGTAGTAGTGACAACGAAACAGTTAGCACAGGATTTTAAGAGTGGTTTTCCGCTGTTTAGCCCTTTGTTTAGTATAAAAAAATGAGGGTTTGAGTAAGCTTTTCCGACTTGGTGTGTTTTTAGTTCAAAAGTTGACATAGCTATCCAATTTAAAATTGCTTCGCTACGCTTCGCGCCATTATTTTTTTTTGAAAAGAAAAAAGATAGCCATAGTTGTTGTGGCGTGGGTAAGGCTGTCAAGGTTTTTGGATAAAAGTTTTTTTATTGAATGACTAAATCAAAAAAAAAGGTATTGAAAAAAGTTTTATTCAAAACCCGTAGGGCTTGACCTTTATAGCCTTGTGCGGTTGGCAGAGGTAGCCACATATATTTGCCATCTTTTTTTATTTTAATATTTCAAATTGGTTTAAACTTGATTGAAATTGCCTTTAACTTTTCTGGGGAATTAACACTTAAAAAAATAGGTTTTAGTACCGTACTGAGCGTTGGGTGAAGCGTTTGTATGGGTAGCATTTTAAATAGTTGTTTGATAAAACAGCATTTAAACAAGCTACTTATACAGGACTTTTAGACAATAGCTAATTGCTTTTTTTGAGGCACGAGAAAAAGCAATATGCTATGGGGTATTACTACACTTTATAAACCTATTTTTTTATAACCGCTGACTTGGGTGGTGGGGAAAAGTGGACTTTTATATTTGTTAACGAAATGAAACAAACAAAGACTTGAGGTAAGGAATACTTGGACTTAACGATGGTTTTGTGCAGCTTGAATGAGATAACGAATATTATTATCAATTAACAGAAACCTTAAAATGTTTAAATGTTTAATGTTAGTTCAAAATGTGGTTAAATGTTCGGAATTGCGCGTTGGAATTGCGGATATTTTACATAATACCAGTTATAGCTACGAAAATATAAGAATGCTGCGATAGCAAACCCTTGAAAGGATTTTTGCTACTATAACTTGTATTATGTAACATAGCTTGGGTGAGTTTAGGGTTTTATGATATAATAATAACAGAATAGCTTATTGCAGTTTGGTTTGATTTTATGAAAACCAAAGCTGTAATATGCTATTACCTTAAAGACAAAAAAACGCTAAACTTGTTAGGTGAGCGGAACAACACAAAAGACAGAGGATTTTGAGGTACGAAAAAACTGGGTTTTGGGTTGTGGGGAATAAAAAAGAGCCTTCCGAAAAAGACTCTTTCATTATTGCTTAATGGTCGTGATTTGAATGGTCATCACTTTCTTCTTCACCAGATTGATTCATCATCATTTCGTGGTCGTATTTACAACAACCTGGTAAACCATCATATGCTTCTTCATCACCTGCTACTTTTTCGGTATCATATCCTGAAGCTGCGATTGCTTTATGGATTGCCATTGCATCGGTTTTTGTATCATCAAAAGACACATCAATCTTCTTTTTATCGACATCCCAATTAGCACTTGCAACACCTTCAACACCGTTAGCTGCTTTTTCGATAGTGTTTTTACACATTCCGCAATTTCCTCTTACACCAAAAGACAGGTCTGTCATTGCCATATCTTTTGACATTTCAGTAGTTGTGGTTTCTGTTTCTTTTTTGGTTTCGTTTTTACAACTTGTTAAACCTAATGCTGCTATTACAGCTACACTTAAAATTACTTTTTTACTCACGTCGATTACATTTTTGTTTTTGTGTTCGTGATTTTTCTTTGAAAAATTCATTGTTTAAAATTTAATTGTTATTACTTGATTTATTATTCTATTACTTGTTTTACTTCACCACAGGTTAGCATTGCTTCGCCAAAGTATGGATTGATTACTTTTTCTTCTTTGCTTAACCAATAAGCACCATTATTGTTATCTGCCATTGGACAAAATTCTACATAGACCTTTTCATTGATACCAAATAGTTGTACAGCATTGATTAGATGTGATGATAAATGTTTAAAATGGTCTCTTTGTGATTTTATATCGGACGTTTCAGAAATTGAAGTTGCAGAAGATTTTATTTCGCCTTCTAATGACATCCAATGGTTATGCGCCTTATTATCTGACAACAATTTCATATCTACTTTGTTCAATTTATTTAATAAAGTTGTTGCGTTTGCTGAAGTACTTATTGAATCTTCTTTTACTAAAGCATCTTTTAAATTGATATACGCATTGTAAACACTATTTAACTGTTGTTGAAATTTCTCTGATACTTCCAAACGCTCATTCATATTAGTGTGGTCACTTTCTTTGTTAGATGCATTGTTATCCATACCTAAATGACCTTCGTGTCCAGTCATTACTTTACCACCATCTTTATTCATCATAGACTTTTTGCCTTGTAATTGTGCTGCTGCATCAACCGTAAATGTTCCGTTAGTCACTATTTCATTTCCAACAAATAAACCTTCTACAACTTCATATTCATTACCAATTTGATTGCCTAATTTAATTTCACGCATTTCAAAAATAGGTTGGTCTGGATTTGTTTTAAGGTACACCACAGAACGTTCACCTGTCCATAATACAGAAGATGCAGGAATTGATAATACTTCATCATTTTTAGCTGTACTGCCTTCAATATTTGCGGTTACAAACATTCCTGGTTTAAATACATCGTCCTTATTGCTTAAAACAACACGTAAGGTTACAGTTCTTGTTTTCGTGTTTAAAACTGGGTCAATGAAATCAACTTTACCTTTAAACTCTTTATTAGGATAAGCATTGGTTGTTATCATCACTTCCTGTCCTTTTTTAAAGCGGTCAATCTGATTTTCATACACATCAAAGTTTCCCCAAACTGTGTTGAGATTGGCAATTTTTAATAAGGGTTGTCCTTGTTTGATGTAATCGCCTTGCTCTACCAATTTTTCTGTAACAGTACCCGAAACGGTTGCATAAACAGGAAAGTTTTCTTTTACTTTTCCTGTTTCTTCAATCTGGTTGATTTGATTTTCAGAGAGCTTCCATAATTTCAATTTATTACGGACTGCTTTGTATAAAGCAGGTTGTGATTCTTTTAAAGATGCTGCTGTAATTAATTCTTGTTGTGCTGCATAGAGTTCTGGCGAATAAATGGTTGCCAATAATTGACCTTTACGAACTTCTTCGCCTGTAAAACTCACATTCAAACGTTCAATTCTTCCAGCGAAATAACTTACCT
>JAUIFC010000188.1 GCA_030429455.1 Bacteroidia bacterium
GGACCCTTATTCTTTTCGTTGTATTCCACAAGTTCACGGCGCCACCAAAGACGCTTTGGACTATGTGAGTCGAACCATAACTACCGAAATAAATGCTGTAACGGACAATCCCAATATTTTTGTAGATGAAGATAAAGTGATTTCCGGAGGAAATTTTCATGGACAACCTTTGGCCATCGCCCTAGACACCTTTGCTATTGCCATTTCCGAATTGGGGAATATCTCAGAAAGAAGGATTTATCAATTGGTATCTGGATTAAGAGGTTTGCCACATTTTTTGGTAGATAATCCTGGACTAAACAGCGGATTTATGATTCCGCAATACACTGCAGCAAGTATCGTAAGTCAAAACAAACAGTATTGCACACCATCAAGTGTGGATTCTATTGTTTCCTCAAATGGACAAGAAGATCATGTCAGTATGGGCGCAAATGCTGCTACAAAATTGATTAAAGTGATTAAAAATGTAGAGACTATTCTGGCCATAGAATTACTAAATTCCAGTCAAGCCTTGTATTTCAGAAGTCCATTAAAAAGTTCTTCCATTATTGAAAAATACCTTGAAATATATCGCACTGAAGTGGAAATTGTTAAAAACGACAAATTACTCTCTGAAGAGATTTTTAAAACTTCAAAATTTTTGAAGTCTCAAACCTCAAGAAAATTTTTAATAGCTTAGATTTGCAAAAATTCGGGATGTAGCTTAGTCCGGTTAAAGTGCGCGTCTGGGGGGCGCGAGATCGTTGGTTCGAATCCAATCATCCCGACATTATTTTTTGGATTTTCTTTTATTGCCAACAGATCAGCAAGTCAAATATCAAAAACAGATTTTGAAACATACAATTTTACTTGCAAGTTTTTTCATCATTTTCAGTTGTAAATCGGATTTTAAAACTACTGATTACCGACAAGTCTACATTAATCATGGCTCAAATCCAAAGTTTAAAGAATTTGAGTTTATTTATTTTCAAAAAGATAGTCTTAATCATTATACCTTGAAGAGTATATCAGATACGTTAACACATCTAAAAGTTCAAAAGCATCAAAGTGACGACTTTTTAGTTTTTGGCAATCAAGCCTATAGACTCCAAGAAGGTAAAGGACTTCAATACAAGGAATTAGGAGACTATATTTTTAACTTTTATTATGTTGAAGAACCTGCTGACGACGAGACTGGACCTTTACTTTTTAACAGCAAATATGGATTGCTTGGAATTTATAATGTTTTCGGTCCAAACTTTATTTTTCTCAAGACTGAAAACCTAACACTAGCAGAAACTATCGAAGAAGATATGTTTAGTTTCAAATATCCAAAAATGAGTGCAGATTAGATTTTAATTTTCTCCCTAAAAAAATAGTTTTAAAAATTAATTGTTGTTTGAATCAAGACTAAATGGCAAAACGTATCTATCATATTAAATGGAAAAAGGTTTTGTACCATTCTATATTTTTTTGGATTGGTCTATTATTTCCTGTGGCAGTTGCTATTATAGAAAATGGTGAATATACACTAGAATATTTTATATTTAGTTCGTTTTTATGGGTATTTCATCTCTATCTACTTTTAGAATATTACTTCGAAGATTTCAGTAAAAGAATGATAGTCGACAATGATAAGCTCGTAATCATAAAAGGAAAGCGAATTACTCAACTAAGCCTTGATAGGAATATAACGCATATAACGCATTATAAAACTAAAGATTATTCCAGAAATCCTTTTCCCGATTTCGGTTTTATCGAAATGGAGTTAAGTAACGGGAAGCGTCTGTACCTTACGTCTCTTTCAACAGATACAGAAAAAGCAGCAAAATTATTGTTCAGATACCATAGATTTGAAACTAAAACCCGATTTTATCCAAGCCTTATGATTCAAAAAATACGTTCTAAATTTAAATAGAATTAGAACCTTTGTATTCATAATCTTGATAACAATCTTTCTAGTTCTTGAATAAAAATATCAACTCTTGTATGGCATTAAAAATCGACCACAATACCGATACTTGGAATCGCTTGACCATCCCCTTGTTCGATTTCAACGAGGCTTCTGGGCTCTAGAATATTGCCCATCGAATCTCTGGCCAATCCAAAATCAGCTGGTTGTGGAATGTCTTGCGCCAAAATGTTTTGAGCTTCAATAAACACATTTAAAGACCATTTTTCGAAATTCCATTTTTTGTCAATCCGAATGTCCAATTGACTAAAAACATCTAAGTTTTCTTCACCTAAACGGTTATAGTCTAGGACGACTTCCGGATAATTTTCTAGAGTTGCCTGTTGGTCCACAGGTACAAAAGGCGTATTTCCTGCAAATCTAAACCTTGAACTCACTTCCCAATTTCTAGGCAGTTTGTATCCACCAACAAAAGAGACCAAATGACGACTGTCCCAAACTGATGGTAAAAAAACATCTCTGTTAAAACCAGTAAATTCGCTATAAAACCATGTGTAAGAAAATATACCAAAGAAATTGTTAGTCAATTTTTGCTGAAACTGAAATTCCACACCATAACTCCTACCTCTACCAACGGTTTCAATATCTTCACTCCCAAGGACTTCAAAACCTGCTCCTTTATTGGCTAAGGACACGCCATCCATGACCGATACAGGATAATCTTCATAAGCTTTATAAAAACCTTCCACAGAAAAACTTGCCGAAGGATTTAAAAAATACTCTACACCAAGCACAAAATGATCACTTTGGGTATAATCTATATCATTGTTAACCAACTCGTTTTGATTGTTTCTAAAACCTAAGATTGTATAAGGTGGTAATTTAAAATACCTTCCTACTGTGGCATTCAAACTCCAATCGTCTGTGAGTTGATAAGACAAGGCTGCACGAGGCGAAAAGGTTTTGAAAAAATTAGAATCGTTTAAAAACGTATCATCATCCATTCTAAAGCCAAAAGATACATCTAGCTTATCTTCAAAAAAGGAACGGGTTAAATTTCCAAATAAACCATATTTCATAAAATCTATTTCAGTAGTAAAAAACTGATTATCCGTCAAATTGCTTGTCTCGTTATTGTATTTCGAATATTGAACATTAGTTCCAGCAAACAGCTTCCAGTCGCCTAAAAATTTTGTCATTTCGTAGCGCAGTTTGGTTTCATTTTCTGTAGCATCATTTCTAAAGATAACCCCTTGCTCATTTTCAGGATCGGTATATCTGGTAAATTCATTATTAAGTAAATTATTACTCAGTGTGGTTTGCATAAATCCAGAACCATCTTTAAAGCGGTTTTTCCAAGTGACACCTATGGCGTTGGTACGTTGGTTGATAAACGGGGCTTGATCCAGTGTTGCTTGTTGATCTTCGTCAAACTCCTCTGGCGATTCTATGGAAAAATCGTCAATAGAACCTAAACCTAGAAAACTTATGCTGTTGTACGCGTCAATTTTGTGATTTAATTTAAACTGATAATCCCAATAATCTGGACGAATGGGTAAGCCAATACGTTCGAACAAAAACTGTAAATAACTTCGCCTTACAGAGGCCAAAAAGGTGGTATTCGATGTTTCATTTTTTCCTTTAAACAAAGGTCCTTCGAGTGTTAAAGCAGCTTCGCTTGCACTTACTCTAAAGTTTCCTGCAAAATTTCGTGAGTTTCCATTGCGCTGAGAAAATTGCAAAACTCCCGAAAGAGGATTGTCGTATTGAGCACCAAAGGCAGAACTCGATAAGGTGACTTCACTTATAAACGAGACATTTATCATCCCAACTGGACCACCTGCACTACCCTGAGTAGCGAAGTGGTTGATGTTTGGCACTTCCATGCCATCCAAATAATACACCGTTTCATTTGGTGCGCCACCACGGATAATTAAATCGTTACGAAAACCACCAACTGATGGCGAAACACCAGGCAAAGTTTGCGCGACCTGTACCACATCATTATTACTTCCTGGATAATTGGCAATTTCGGCAGCTCCAAGCGATTGCACCGACAAAGGTGTTTCTCTGGGGCGACTAATTTTATTGGCATCCGTAATCGTCACAGCTTCGAGTTGCGCCACCGATTCCTTCAAAACAAAATCGTAAGCTATATTTCCTTTAGTTTTAATTAAAATATTAAACTTGGTTTGAGACTCGAACCCCGTGTAACTCGCTATTAAGTTATACGAACCGACAGGTGCATTTGCTATAAAATATTTACCGTCAATGTTGGTTGTGGCGCCCTTGTTGGTTCCTTCAATAAAAATATTTGCGCCTAAAATTGGAGCTCCAGTTTCGTCGGTGATGGTTCCAAAAACCTGACCTGTATTCTGTGCAAATGAAAATTTTAGAATGAGTAAAAAAAAGACACCTAAGACCTTTCTGAGACTAAATTTAAAAGTCATACCAAATAATTTTTGGGAAAGGTATCGTGATTAACTTGTCGAGGTAAAGTCTTTAGCCTAATTTTAAGCTAAATGTTTGTGAAAGAAGAAAGTTGGTTACTTTTCAAGAGCACTTCCTAAAACCGCCCACACATTGTTAGCTACAATTTTATAGCCTTCCGCTGTGGGATGTATGCCATCTTGCAAGTTAAGTTCTGGAATACCTGCCACACCTTCTAGCAAAAATGGAATGAGAGGAACAGCATTTGCTTTAGACAATTCGATGAAAATATTTCTGAACTCCGCTGTGTAATCTTGCCCCATATTTGGTGGAATTTGCATGCCCGCTAAAATGATCTTGGTTTCAGGATTTTTAGTCTTAACCGCGTCAATGATTTCCTGAAGGTTTGTTCTGGTTTCTGCCAAAGGTATTCCTCTTAGGCCATCATTTGCGCCCAATTCCAAAACAAAAACATCGACATCTTGTTTCAATACCCAATCCAGTCTGCTTTTTCCACTTGCCGTGGTGTCGCCACTTAACCCAGCATTGACGACTTGATAATCATAGCCTAACGAATCAATTTTTTGTTGAATGACAGCTGGAAAAGCTTCCGAAGCTTCTAGTTGATAACCAGCGGTTAAGCTATTGCCAAAAAACAAAATAATCTTTTCTTCATCTTCATTTTCAGTTGAAGTCGCCACAGAATCTTCATTTTCTGCTGGATTTGATTCAACTTCAGCTGAAGACTGATTCTCCTTATTGCCACAAGAGGTAAAACATGACACTAAAAAAATAAATGTAAAACCTCTTAAGCTTGTCATAAGATTCAGGTATTTCATAAATCTGTTGTTTTATTTTGTTTTATTTAAATTACTTTTTCGATATGACAAAGATATTAAACGTTAACAACTTGGAGAAAAGCTATTCAAGTGGTTCTAAAACTTTAAACGTTTTACAAGATATAAGTTTTTCTGTGGAAGCAAATACGACATTTTCCATCGTTGGACCTTCGGGAAGTGGCAAAACGACACTATTAGGTTTATGCGCTGGATTGGACAGTCCAAATTCGGGTTCCATTGAATTATGTGGACAAGAATTGAGTACGCTAAATGAAGATGAACGCGCTTTGCTACGCAACCAAAAAGTAGGGTTTGTGTTTCAGGATTTTCAACTTTTGCCAACATTGACGGCTTTGGAAAATGTCGCTGTTCCCCTTGAATTACAGGGTGTGAAAGAGGCAATAAAAACAAGTAAAGACCTATTAACAACCGTAGGTCTTGGAGACCGAATACATCATTATCCTTCTCAATTATCTGGTGGCGAACAGCAACGTGTTGCTTTGGCAAGGGCATTTTCTACCCAACCCGATGTGCTCTTTGCAGACGAACCTACAGGAAACTTGGATGCCGAAACAGGTGAAAAAGTCGAATCCTTATTGTTCGATTTGAACAAAGCTACCGGAACTACGCTTATTATCGTGACACACGATATCGAATTGGCACATAAAACCGACCATATTTTGAGACTAAAAGGCGGAAAAATAGTTGAAAATAAAAAAACAAGCATCAATGCATAATTCTAAAACACCTGGCTTGTCTTGGATATTTAAAATGGCATGGCGAGATGGCAAAGCATCTAGTAAAAAGCTCGGCTTGTTTATGGCTTCGATTGTTTTAGGAATTGCGGCGGTTGTATCCATTCAATCCTTCGGTGAAAACCTTAAGCTTAATATTGCTCAAGAATCCAAAGCCTTAATGGGAGCTGATTTCAAAATTGACAGCAACGATGTGCCGAACGAAAGAGTTCTACAGATCATGGATTCGCTTGGCGGTTATCAAGCTAGAGAAATCAAATTTGTTTCTATGGCTGCTTTTCCTCAACATCCCGGCACCAAATTGATGCAAGTACGCGGAATTGAAGGTGGTTTTCCTTTTTATGGTGAAGTTGAAACTGAACCTGCTGAAGCATCGAGCCTATATCAAACCAAAGCTGGAGCACTGGTCGATGCAACGACCATGTTGCAGTTAAACATAAACGTTGGTGACAGCATTAAAATTGGAAAAGTTACTTTGCCTATTGTCGGAAAACTAAAAAGTGTCCCTGGAAGTAATGCTGTATTCAGTTCTGTGGCACCTGCTGTATTAATGCCTTACAGTTATATTGAAGCGTCCGGCTTGGTTCAAACTGGTAGCCGAATTGATTATGAGTTTTATTTTAAATCGCCTGATACAGATTTAGAACTTTTGGACAAAACCATCGACCCAATTCTAGATGACGAAGAGGCCGATTTAGACACGCATACTTCCACAAGTGAACGCTTAGGACGACGTTACGAAAATTTTGGAAGATTCTTAAATCTTGTAGCCTTCATTGCACTATTGTTAGGATGTGTTGGCATTGCCAGTGCCATTTTTATTTACATTAAGGAAAAACTAAAATCTGTTGCCGTTCTTAAATGTTTAGGTGCCAGCAAGAGGCAAACCTTCTTAATTTTCTTGGTTCAAGTTGCTTTTATAGGCTTAATTGGTGGCATATTAGGAACAACTTTAGGCTTACTTCTTCAGCAATTATTTCCTTATTTGCTTGAAGGCCTATTGCCTGTAGATGTGCAAATAAGTTACTCTATTCCTGTTATTGTTATGGGTGTTGTATTAGGTGTTTTCATGTCAGTTTTATTTGCACTTTATCCCTTAATTAGTACACTTTATATTTCTCCTTTACAAGCTTTACGTGTTGTAAAAGAACCAAATAGCAAATCCAGA
>JAUIFC010000189.1 GCA_030429455.1 Bacteroidia bacterium
AGATTGCCTCGACATGTATAAAAAAGCCTTAGCCGATGTAGAAACTGAAACGTTTTTGATAGCTAAATTCAATTATGCAAAATTGCTTCAATCTCAAAAGCGAATGAAAGAAGCGGATAGTTTATACGGTTCTTTATTGTCTGTAATGCCAAACAATGCAGAATTTTTGTACCAAAGAGGCAAAGTAGGCGAGGCGATGAAAATTCAAGCGTATCATCAGTATTTTTTAAATGCACTTTCTGTGGATTCTACCCATATCAAAGCGGCACATGAAGCTACAGAATATTTTATTAAGGTCGAAAATTATGAGCTTGCCAAACAAATTGCTGAGAGCACACTTCAAATCGTGCCAAACACACCACGTTTAGTCAATCTTATGGCTCAAATTTATTACAGGCAAGAAAAATGGACTGAAAGCTTAGCGTACATTAGTAAATTGGAAGATTTAAAATCGGATTTGCCCAAATTTATCTTTGAAATTAAGGGAAACAATTTTCTTAAACTTCAAAAGCCAACAGAAGCGCTTAAAGCCTTTCAACAGGGATTTAAACTGGATAACAAAGACCCACAAATTTGTTTGAAATTAGGAGAATTGTACCTTACATTGGAACAACCAAAAAAGGCAGTAACCTATTTGCACATGTATAGATATTTGAGAGATACTTCGATGTGGGAATATAATTACCAAATGGGCAATTATTTTATGCAAACCAAAGGTTATAGAATGGCTTTCAGGTATTTCGATAATGCTCATGATGAAAATATCCACCACGAGGCATCTCACTATTACAGAGCTGTAGCCGCAGATAATTACATGGAAGATAAGTCGAAGGTCTTGGATTATTATACCAATTATATTGAGACTTGGGAAGACGAAAAAAATGTAAAATATAAAGATCTTGCTATCCGAAGAGCGACGGACATTAGAGAAGAGCTTTTTATGGAAAAATAAAAATATATTCATGTAAAAAGAGTTATTACAATAAACCTTTACGATGAATTTTATCTCTACCCTAAGTCAAAATGCCTTGTCAAGTTTTAAGCGTTTTCCTTTAGCTTTAGTATGGGTCACTTTTGGAAGCTTTTTTCTTATAGGTCTTTATGCAACAGACGATTATGAGGTAATTAGAACCTACGAAGCACTAAGTCTCACCCTAGTTTTAGGCGTATCATGGCTAATTGGAACACAGTTTATTTCAGAAGGTTTAGGTCATAATTCCTCTAGCCGAATTGTTTTCAAGAGTATTTGTTTGGTATTGATTGGTCTGTTTTATTATTATTTAGAGGATCTAAGTGAAGACATTTCGGAAATAGAGTACAGTCGATTTTTTCTATTGTTGTTGGCTGGTCATGTCCTTGTAATTTTTGCAGCATTTATCAAAACATGGAGTGCCCAACAGTTTTGGAATTACCTTAAATCCTTAGCCTTTTCGCTCATTAGAAGTGCCTTATATGCACTGGTATTGTTCATAGGTTTATCAATTGCAATAGCAGCATTCGATTTTTTGTTCGATGTAAAATTTAATTCCTACATATACCTTCAGAACTTGGTATTCTGTTTGGGCATTGTAAACACATTTATTTTTTTAAATGATTTCCCAAAGCTTAATGAGTTAGATAAAAGTATAGAATTTAATAAAGCGATCGAAGTTCTTGTGGTTTATATTTTAATTCCATTAAGCTTCCTTTATATCGTCATCGTTTATGCCTATGCGATTAAAATTTTGGTGGAATGGGAGTTGCCTAGAGGTTGGGTAACCTACCTGATTTCTGCATTAAGTATTCTCGCTTTTATCATTCACATGGCAATTGAGCCCATAAGAGAAATGCATAAATCCAAACTAATTAAAAAGTTCTTTCCGCTTTATTTTTATGCCATTTTACCTCTTATTCCGCTTTTGTTTATCGCTCTTTTTAAGCGAATTTCGGACTACAACTTCACTGAACTACGGTACTTTGGGTTAGTGCTTGCCATTTGGATTACCGTCATGTTGGTTTACATGATTTTTTCAAAAACAAAAAGACTTACTGTTTACCCAAAGCTTTTTTTCGTATTTATTATGATTTCAACGTTTGGTCCATTGTCTGCGTTCAAAATTTCTATCAATGCTCAGCTATCGGAACTCGAGAAAATCATGGCCGAGATGGATAAAAAAGAAATCAAATCATTTTCGAAAGAAGAGTACGATAGATTTGAAAGTATTGTGAAATACTTGGGGTACCGGGATGTTTTGGATAAAACGGAGCCAATTTTTGGGTTTAACCCAGAAGAGGTATTTTCAAATTCTACGACATATAAAATACCAAGAAAGATCATTGATAATTTGAATATCGATGTCACAAACATTAAAATTAGCACCAATAAAAATACCTATAGGAATTACAGTTTAGGAACTTTTCAACTAAATTTTGCTGAAGAAATTACAGAATATACCCATTTTACAGAACTAAAATTTTCAGATGCCATCGACGAAAATATGGCTTTGCAACTTGTGTACGACGATGCTAATATCATCAGTTTTAGGTATTATGGCGAACCTTTGTTACAAACCGACATGACCTCGCATCTCAAAGCCATGGCCGATAAATACGATTATCTGATAGATGCGGCTCAAGACGAATTTACCTTTAGGTTTAAAAATGAAAATGGAGATTTTTTGATAATTTTTTCGTCTATTGGTTACAACTATATAGATCAAAATATTTCTATAAAAAATGGCGATGCAAAGGTGTTTTATCGCACATTTGAACCTTTGGAATTGCCTTAGCATTTTAACAATAAGTCCTCTTACATTTATGCGATATTTAAAGTGTTTCTGGTTACTCTTTTTTATAAGTTCTTTTGTTGGTTGCAAGGAAGACTCTAATAAAAGTATTAAAACCATAATTTCTTCGGTTTCTCAAGATTCAACAATTGTGAAAGACATTGAGTGTCCAAAGGTCAGGTTTGTTAAATCTTTGAACGCCAGTATTTCCCTGAATGGATTTTATTATGAATGTGAAAAAGAGTGGAAACAGGATGTTGCGTTTGTCTTTAGTGGAGATACCATACATAAAACAAATACTCTTGCCGAATATGTTTTCAACAGTTATGCTTTCCCTACTTTGATTGAAAACAAGGATTATACGGAAATTATAATTGAAAGAGATGACAGGCCATTTAAAAATTTTCTAGAAGTATTTAGGTTTAGAAATTCGGTATTCGATAGTGTTTATAAGATTCCTTTATTTGAAGAAAATAAAAAGGATATTGATAACGATGGTATTGAAGAATACTATGGAACTCAATTCATGGTTGAGTATTTAGGTGAAGGAAAAATAGGCTATAATCCTATTCTAGCATACGAAATTTCTGAAGAAAGAATTACATTGGATACCATTGCAACAATAATACTAAACAAGCAAGTTTATGGAAAGTTCTACGGACTAGAAGTCGACAATTCTCTCGAGTTTAATGGTAATCCTATTGAAGATAATTGGCCTTAATGACATTTGCATACGATTGAATTATACCATCTATAAAGAATTCTTATTTTCTAGTTTACATTTTAATTTATATATTTAGCTAGAATCTTCTGTTAAATTTTGATTTATGCGGCTAGAATATTGTAGATATTTTCAATTACTTCTCATTGTTTGCCTTTTTTCATGTCAGAATAAAACACCAGTAAAAACTACTGATGCAGAGGATGCCGAAATTGCAGAGGATGTGTACAATCCCTTTGTAGAAAACTCAGTGGACACGGATTTGAAAGACATTAAAAAAGAAGGTGTTTTAAAGGCTTTGGTAGTGTACAGTAGTACCAGTTATTTTCTTTACAGAGGTCAACCCATGGGATTTGAATACGAGCTGCTTAAACAACTTGCAGATGATTTGAATTTGAAACTCGAAATTGTTGTCTCCAAAAATTTAGACAACGAGTTTGAGGTCTTAAATCGAGGAGATGTAGACCTTATTGCGCATGGCATGACCATTACCAATCAACGTAAATGGGAAGTCGATTTTACAGAATATTTATACCTCACTAAACAGGTTTTGGTTCAAAAAAAACCTGATAATTATAGAAATTTAAAATGGTCTGATTTACAAAAGAAACTTATAAAAGATCCTATAGATCTTATTGGCGATACGGTTTCCATTCGAAAGAATTCGGCATACTTTGAAAGGATTTTAAGTTTGTCCAACGAATTAGGTGGAAATATATATATCGATTCTTTGGATAGCCAATTGTCTACTGGCGAAATTATCGATATGGTGGCTCGAGGAGAATTAAAATATACCATTGCAGACGAAAATTTAGCTAGAATCAATGCCTCCTATAGTCCAATTTTAAATATCGATGTTCCTATTTCATTCACGCAAAGGATTGCGTGGGTAACAAGAAAAAAAGCGAAAAATCTAAGAGCTGCTGTAAATAAATGGATTTTAAAAAATCGAAATACCTTAGATTACAAAGTAACTTATAATAAATACTTTAAAAACAAGCGTTCGTTTATGAAACGGAACGATAGCAAATATTATAGCTTAAACAGTAAGCAAATAAGCAAATATGACAAATCTATAAAAAAGTATGCTGAAGCAATAGGATGGGATTGGCGTTTAATATCTTCTCAGGTTTACCAAGAATCCAGATTTGATCCTCAAGCCAGTTCGTGGGCTGGCGCACAAGGACTAATGCAAATTATGCCAGCCACTGCGATGGAGCTAGAACTGAAAAATGTTAATGATCCCTACCAAAGTTTAAGAGCAGGAACCGTCTACCTCAAACAAATTTTTGATAGATTTGAGTACATAGAAGATGATGAGACCAGACGAAAGTTCGCACTTGCTTCCTACAATTGTGGTTACGGACATATCTTAGATGCACAACGCATGGCAGAAAAACTAGATTTAAATCCTAATGTGTGGGAAGATAATGTGGAGAAAACCTTATTAGCGCTTAGTTATCCTAAAAACTACAATAAGCCCTATATTAAATATGGCTATGTAAGAGGTTCAGAGCCTGTTAAATACGTCAGCGAAATTTTTGAAAGGTATGAACATTATAAAGCGTTTTTTTAATTGAAATAGTTTTGTATCTAAAGTTCTAAAATAGTTTTTTCTTATTCAGCACGACATCGATAATTTTGGCATCTCTTTCTACTTTTAGATGTATGGTTTGCTTTGCTTTATAATCCCAGTCTTTATTGACGAATTTCTCACACATCAAGGACATGTTGTTGAAGTCTAATCCGTTAATTTCAAGGATTTTGTCTCCAATTCTTAGGTTCTCATTCGCTTCTTTATCATCATATAAGCAACAGATATAAACACCTTGATCTCTCATGACTAGATCGAAACCAAATTCGTTAATCGAGGTATATTGGTAGTCTTTTACCTGTTTTAAATAAATGTTTTTATTCACCCAATCCAAGATGACATCGTAATTGGATAAAAATTCGTTTCCAATAATATCACTTTCTTTTCTAAATTCTAATATCTTGTTTTCCAGTGTAATATCACCAATTTTGGTTTGTTCTACTTTAGCATAAAAGGTAGTATCTGCTATCGAATTTCCACCTACGCCATAAGTGCCAGAACCAGTAGAAAATGTTTCGTCTAGACCAGTGTTTTTTTTGGTCTCTCTAAGTGGCTGTAAATATCGATACAGCACGTCTATTTTTCCATTAGAGCCTGTATCGAAGGTGACATTTTCAATCCTAATGCCATCTAGTGTAAGGTCGACTAATGGTGTCCCTTGAACATTACTTCTAAAGGGAATCGTGTTGTAATTCTTATTGATTTCAAAATTTTCTAAAGCATCTGTAAATACAATCTTTTGGTTTTGATAGTCTATTTTCCAAAGGGCATGACGCATAAGGTTTGAACCAATTATTCCATCAAAATCTACACATTTAAAAATGGCTGAAGATTTTAAATCCAATACAATGGCACCAATATTCTCAAAATGGACTGCTCCGATGTTGATGTTTTTTAGTTTGACCATAGGCTGAAATGTTACTGAATTTCCACCAGAGTCGTTTACATTTATTCTAGCTTTAGTTTTAAGCATCATCTCGTTTGCAAATTCTTTGTCAAGAATCATCGAAGCACCGGTATCAAAAAGAAAATATCCAGTTTTTCCATTTATTTCAGCCTGAATTACGGGCAAACCTGCTCGATACTCAAAATCTAAACTTTCATAAAAATTGTAGCTATTCACTTTGCCAGAATACAAGAGTGATAAGGCTTTATTAGACCCACAACCCAATGACAGCAAAACAAATCCTACTAGCAATAGCTTCTTATACAAATGTTTCATTTATTACAATCTAATCTCTGGTTCCCAAAGATGTGTTTTAAAATTAATGATTTTATCATCTACGACTTCGATACCTTCTGCTTCAAGCATCTGTTGCATAACATATGTTCCAGGGAAATGATGTTTGCCTGTCAAAACACCATTTCTATTTACCACACGATGCGCTGGGATATCGTCAAATTGATGTGAGGCGTTCATCGCATAACCAACGGTTCGGGCACTTTTTGCTTCGCCAATAGCTTTTGCTATTGCACCATAAGTCGTGACTTTGCCATATGGTATTTCCCTGACCACATCATAAACTTTTAAGAAAAAATCTGTTGAAGAATTAGCCATAGATTCTATAAAGTGTCAATAAGATCAAGCAAAACATAAGAATTGCCATGAAGTAGTTTGAATACTGCTTAAAGGTATCATTTTGCTTTATGATTTTGTCAAAAAAATAGACATACGCCAAAAATGTTGTCAAGCTTCCTAGAGCAGCCGATAGCGAAAATAATAATTTAACAAGCCATGAAAATTCTACCTGATCGACAGGAGAAACCACAGTTGATAAAATTAGAAAATAAGGTATAGGGAAAATATTTAAGCTGGATACGAAAACACCTCTAAGAAAAAAGTTCTTATTTTTTGACTTGGAAGACAATGAAGAAAATACCATTCGTATTTTCAATCTCAAGAATATTATATAGTATGAGTAAGTAAAGGAGGGAAAACAAATCTTTCTTTTGATGAGG
>JAUIFC010000010.1 GCA_030429455.1 Bacteroidia bacterium
CTTCAGATTGATTTGTTGCCATAAGCCCCAACTGAACTTCTTCTATGCCTAAGTTGGTAAAAGATGGTAATTTTTTTTCGATTAAATGATCTGCCAATTGCGTAATTTCTGCACTACTCAAAAAGAATCCTCCAGCAAGATATACCGCATCTACATTTTCTAGATTGTTGATAATGTCATCAGCATCGTCGAATGGAATGATTTTATAATCTACGTTGAGATTTTTGACTATAGTTTCCAATGTGCTTTCCAAGGGGAGTATTTCTGCCATAGGTCTGTCGATAGCAATCCCTAATGTTTTAAATTCGGTTAATTCTTTGAATGTTTTGATATCTTCGACAAAAGAAACAGATTCAATGAGGTAGGTGAAATTCTTTAAATTCGAGGATCGTTTTGTAAAATCTAAATTGATAAAGTCTTTATTGACAGCGCCAAAAAGAATGGTTGGTTTATCATGTGTCGAAACTTTGCTTAATAATCTGCCATTTGTAATGCCAAAGGCTAAAATGATATCCGTTTCATTGGTTAACAGCGTTTGGTAATTCTTTTCTGCAAGTTGAATGTCAAAGTTATTGGTCAACACATTTTTTTCTGAAAAAGAAATTTCAGCATCTTCGCCAACCACAGCAATGATTTGTTCTATAGCTAGGTCTAGTAAAGCATTTACCTTTTCAGTTTTTCTATCTAATAAAATGCCGATGTTGTAGTTTTTCTTTTGTGCAGTGGATTCTAGAACAAAAAACATAGCAAAAAGTGCTATAAAAAACAAGCGTATTTTCATTTATACAGTTTTAAATAGATTAATTAACAGGGGTTAAATATAATTTAATAATTTGTAAAATAAGGTTTTAAATAAGAAACTCAACAAAAATCACCATTGTGAAAGGTTTTATGGATTAGCTTATTACTATGCTGTGAAACAGAATTAAAATGGAAATGTATATTTCGATAGAGTAAAACTTAAGACTGCTTAGAAACAAAGGACGTCACTTTAGTTGTTCTGAAATTTAATTCACTAATGATGGCGATTCTTCAAGATTTTGCTAGGAGATGAAAATTACAGTGATGTAATTCTTAAAGTGGTATAAATATGAACTATAAGCAACTGATATTCATTATGACATCTATATCGCTCACGATCAAGTTTATTCAGATTTTAGAAATTCTTGATCAATTCGCAAAATAAGGTTACCATATGAGGTTCAGCTTTTGCAGCTGTTTCCAAAATATCTTTAATATTAACGGGTTCTAAATGATCTGGATCACATTCGTCGGTTAAAACCGAAACGGCAATTACTGGTATGTTGAGGTGGTTGGCTACGATTACTTCTGGAACTGTGCTCATGCCAACAGCATCTGCACCAATTGTTTTTAAATACCTGTATTCTGCTCTGGTTTCTAATTGAGGTCCTAAAACAGAAGCGTAAACCCCTTTGTGAAGTATAATGTTTTCGCTCTTTGCAATGTCTAACATAGCATTACTCATCTCTTTGTCATATGGACAGCTCATGTCCACAAAAATATTTCCAAATTGAGAAATCCCTTTGTAAGCCAATGGAGATCCGCCTTGAAGATTAATGTGGTCATCGATAAGCATCAATTCTCCTTTGTTATAATTTAAATTTATGGCGCCGGCAGCGTTGGAAACTAATAGTTTTTTTATGCCTAATTGATGCATTACTCTCACAGGAAAAGTGACATCCAATAAATCATAGCCTTCATATAAATGAAACCGGCCTTGCATGATGACTGCCGTTTTATCCTCGATTGTGCCATAGATAAGTTTTCCTTTATGAAACTCTACAGTAGCTGTTGGGAAATTTGGAATATGATTGTAGCTTACTTCTTTTATAACTTCAACCTTGTCAATCAATTGTCCGAGGCCTGTTCCTAGAATTATACCTATTTCAGGGTTTAAGAATCCTTTTTTGTTCAGGTATTTAGCAGTTTCATTTATATATTTCATCAATTTATAAATTTTAAAAGTTCAGGGTGTTGTTCCAAATCTTTGACGTGATCAATGTCGTTTTTATACTCTAAAATGGCCAAATTTTTAGCTTTAACATCTGCCATAGTTTCATTAAAGACATCTTCCGTGCCCCAAGATTTATTTTTGAAAATAGGATTCATTATTTCGTTTAAACCCAATAAATAATAACCTCCATCTTTCGCAGGGCCTAAAACAACATCATAAAAACCTAATAGACGAAATGCATTGTCAATTAATTCTTGGTCTATATCCAAAAGGTCAGAACCGATTATCACCACATTTTTATACCCACTTTCAAAAGCAGATTGAAATGCAGATTTCATTTTATAGCCTAAATCTCCATTAGGCTGAAGATGCTTGTTGAAAATATTAGAACACCAAATATCATCGTGTAGAATTTCGTTTGTATACCAAACATGTTTGTCGGCATTCACATCTTTACTACTATTAAACGAGTGTGTAAGGAGATGCTTATAAACATCTAACGCATTTTGGTCACCAATATCCTTGGCTAGGCGTGTTTTTACCTTGCCTAATTCTGGTTTTCGAGTAAAAATCAATAAACATTTATCCATAACTTTAATATTCCTTTTCTGCATTTGTAAGAAAACCACCCCAAAATTTGTCATAAGCATGAACTTTTTTGGTCATGCCCTTGTCATTATAGATGGGAAATCCTTTATTTGACCATTCAAATAAACCACCATATAAATTTACGACATTTTTAAATCCTAATTGAATTAATTGCTCTCCAATTTTTTCAGATCGTACACCAATTGAGCAGTAAACGACAATTGTTGCCGATTTATTAATAGCATTTAGCGCTTCAACATTAATGGATGTATAACCTAGCCAAATGGCATGTTGTAGATGACTGACTTCGTATTCAATTTTTTCTCTGGTGTCAAAAAGGTAGATGTTGTTTTTTTGATTTAGTTTTTGTTGAAGTTCTTCAACAGAAATGTATTCGACAGAATGGGAGTTGTACTGATCTAAGACCTCTTTAATTGTGTTTTGGCCATAACATTTTAGGCAAAAGAAAATTATTAACAGATGTCCCGTTTTCATATCAAAAAAACTAATTCAACAAATCATGTTTTATTTCAATAGCTTCTTCATATAATATAATTGAAACCTACTGTTCTAAGTTGTAGTCCCTTGGCAGCTGCTTCCTGCGCCAGCCGTACAACCATAACAATGCTGAGATACTTTTATATTTCTATTTTGAAGACTATTCAAATCAAAATCTTTAAGATGCTTAGATTTACCATCAACTTTAAGTTCAAGCATCTGGTTAAAATCACAATCGTATAACCATCCATCCCAACTAACTGATAACGTGTTTCTGCACATCACATTTTCGACAGCTAGAGGATTATAAGATTCTACCAGCGTTGTCATGTAATCTTCATAATTGTCGGACGCAATTAAGAAGTCCAAGAAACGTGATATGGGTAGGTTGGTAATGGCCATCAAATTATGAAAATGGATTCCGAAATCTTCAAAAAGTGCTTTTTTAAAATCTTTCTCCAAATCACTTTGATTTGCAGGCATAAATGCTCCAGATGGATTGTACACAAGATCCAATTTCAGGTCGCTATCAGGCATTCCGTATCCAACATCATTAAGCGACTTTAACGCTTCGATAGATAAATTAAAAACGCCTTCTCCACGTTGTCTATCTGTTTTGCCTCTGGTCCAATGTGGCATGGAAGAAACGACATGGACATGATGTTGTTTGAAGAATTCGGGTAAATCGTAATACTTTTTATTAGCTCTTATGATGGTAAGATTGGACCTCACAATAAAATCTTTTACCCCTTTTTTGGAAGCCTCGGAAACAAACCATCTGAAATTTGGATTCATTTCTGGAGCGCCACCTGTTAAGTCTAAAGTATGAGCACCAGATTTTTCAATGACATCAAGACAAAGTTGCATTGTTTCTTTTGTCATGATTTCCTTACGGTCAGGTCCAGCATCCACATGGCAATGTGTACATACCTGATTGCACATATAGCCCAAATTGATCTGGAAAATCTCTAAGGGTTTAGGTTTAAAATCGGTAAAACCAGATGACTTTATTTTGTGTTGAAAAAGCGGTAATTCTCCATTTTTGAAGATACCATTAGATAAGTACTCGACTTGGTATTTTGGGTCGGCAAGTTTGTTTTTTCTTTTTTTTAAAGAATTTAGTTTAAGTTTTGCCATAAGAGCATCAGCCTTCTAGTTTCTTTACCTTGTTCATCATCATTGTGCTGTGTACAAGAGCTGCACCACTCTTGATGGCAGCGCCGACATGAACAGCTTCCATCATTTCTTCGCGTGTTACTCCGCGTTGCAAAGAATCTTTGGTATAGGCGTCTATGCAATAAGGGCATTGCTCGGTATGCGCTACAGCTAGAGCAATTAATGCCTTTTCTCTAGCAGACAAAGCGCCCTCTTTGAAAACACTGTTGTAGTAGTGGAAAAAATTATCTCCTAATTCTTTCTGAAATTCTGATATCTCTCCAAATTTTTTGAGATCGTTTGGGTCGTAATATGATTTACTCATTGAAGGTTTTTAGCAAAATTTAGGCTAAGATATCAGTATTATTACAAAGAGTATTTTTTTTTGTCTTAAAATTTTATCAATAAATTTATAGTATTGATATAAAGATGGTTAACGAAATTATAATAAAGTAAATTTTGGTCAAGGCCAAAATCTAATTAACGACCTGGCATGAAAACTAAAGCATACGGGTAATCTTTTTTAATGGCATTAAAAACTTTGTCTGCTTCTAATTTTGTGCGAAATTTTCCAACCCATACTTTGTAGTTTGGAGTTTCATATTCTATGGTAATTTCATTGGAATATTCTTTTTTGTAATAATCTTCTCTTGTTTTTATGGCTCCCTCTTTACTACCAGAAAATAACTGAATCGTGTAAAAAGATTTTATTTTATGATTCTTCATCATCTCTTTCTTCAAGCTTAAAATAGAATCTATTCTTTGAGTATCAAGACTATAATCTTGAGCATTCAAATGAAAGCATGCAAAAAAGAAAATAACAGCAAAGGATTTAGTAATATTCATGAAAATACAATTAATTATAGCGCAAATTTAACATTTTTTGATTTCAGGCTTATTTTTATTATTTAGATTGATTTTAAATTAGGAATTAACAAATGTCATGTTTTCATAATCTCAGTAATATCGTATTTTTGCGTCAATTTGGATTTCAAATTTTAACGATTCAAACTAATAGAAATTATTATGAGAAAGGTGATTTTACGCCCTTATTTATTAGCAATTACTCTATTTCTTTTCACAACTGTTTACTCTTATGCTCAAGAAACAGCTGAGGCTCAGCCCGCTGAATCGGCTGCTGTTGTAGATAGTCCAGTGCCTAATGGTAACGCTGAGAATGGAGAAAAATTATTTAAATCGCTCTGTGCTGCTTGTCATAAGCCATATTCTAGAGCGGTTGGGCCTGCTTTGCATGGTGTCGTGGACAAATACGATGGCGATTTTGAATGGCTGTATGCCTGGATTAAAAATTCTGCAGAGTTGATCAAGTCTGGAGATGCTCGAGCTAATGCCATTTACAACGAGTATAATCAAGTTGCAATGAATGCATTTCCTCAGCTAAGTAACCAAGATATGGATGATATCTTGGCTTATGTGGAATTGCCAGCTCCTGTTATCGAAGCGCCAGTTCCTGATGGCAAAGACGTTCCTGTTCAGACAGGAATACCAACAGATTTGATTCTTGGTATATTGTCATTTGTTCTTCTGCTATTGGCTGTAATTCTCTATTTAGTCAACAAAACACTTAATCGCTTTGCCGAGGTAAATGGAGTAAAGCTATATGAAGATGGAGCAGAAAGAAAACCACTGTGGAAAGCATATGTGGAAAATCAGTTCTTGTTGCTTGTTACAGTCGTTGTTTTCTTGTTAGGTACAGCATGGTTTGGTTATGGTTACTTAATGCAAGTTGCTGTCGACCAAGGTTACGAACCCATTCAGCCGATACATTATTCGCATAGAATTCATGCTGGAGACAACAAAATTGAATGTAAGTATTGCCACGCTTCTGCTCGAGTGTCTAAGCATTCAGGTATTCCTTCTTTAAATGTATGTATGAATTGTCATAAACAAATTTCGGAGGTTGCACCAGAGACTTTAGCCGAAGGTAAAGAAGAGTATAGCATTGATTACAACAAAGAAATTGAAAAATTATACGAAGCTGTGGGCTGGGATAAAAACACCCAATCTTTTACAGGAGAAAACAAGCCAGTGAAATGGGTGAGAATTCATAACCTCCCTGATCACGCTTATTTTAACCATTCACAGCACGTGTCTGTTGGTAAAATTGAGTGTCAAACTTGTCACGGACCGGTTGAAGAAATGGAATATATGTATCAAAATGCGCCTTTGACTATGGGTTGGTGTATTAATTGTCACAGAGAGACAAATGTTCAGGTGAAAGACAATGAGTATTACACAAAAATTCACGAAGAATTGTCCAAGAAATATAATATTGAAGAGTTTACCGCAGCAGATATGGGTGGTATAGAATGCGGTAAATGTCATTATTAACAAAAATTAGAAATACTTAGTTTTACTATGTCTTTAGATAAAAAATATTGGAGAAACCCAGAAGAACTTAATGCAGACAGCTCTGTATTAGAGGCAATCCAAAAAAATGAATTTGTAGAAGATTTGCCAAGTAAATCTCAGATTAGAGAAGAAGAATCTTCTGATGACAGTTCAACTAGCAGAAGAGACTTTTTAAAGTATGTGGGTTTTAGTACTGCGGCAGCAACTATTGCAGCTTGTGAAGGTCCTGTTGTCAAGTCAATTCCATACGTCTTTCAACCAGAAAGAATAGTTCCTGGCGTTGCAGAATATTATGCAACCACAATGGCGGATGGTTTCGATTTTTCAAGTGTGCTGGTTAAAGCAAGAGAAGGAAGGCCAATCAAAATTGAGTGGAACGATAAAGCTACTGCTAAAGCAGCTGGTGGAGCAAGAGTACATGCTTCTGTTTTATCCCTTTATGATACAAAGCGTCTTCAAAATCCTTTGGTTGATGGTGCAGATGTGACTTGGAAAACCTTCAACAAATCAGTACAAAATGATTTAGATACTGTTGGTGACAAACAAATTGTTTTGTTGACACAAACCTTTGCAAGTCCGAGCACTTCAAAACTTGTTGAAGATTTTAAGGTGAAATATCCTACTGCAAAACACGTTGTTTACGATGCTATTTCAGAGCATGCAACCTTAGAAGCCTTTAATGCTAAATATGGCGTCAGAGCATTACCTAATTACAATTTTGCTAAAGCCAAAACAATAGTTTCAATAGGAGCAGATATTCTTGGTGATTGGCAAGGTGGAGGTTTTGATGCAGATTATGCTAAATCTCATACACCGACAAATGGAGAAATGTCTAAGCATTATCAATTTGAAGCCAATTTGACTTCTACTGGCGGAAATGCTGATGTAAGGGTACTGGCTAGCCCAAGTGCTCAAAAAAGTATTCTAGTTGAAATATATAAACAAATTACAGGAGATTCGGTATCTTCGAAATTGCCATCTGAATACCAAAAGAAAGTGGCAGACGCTGTTAATCATTTAAAAAAGGGTAGAAGTAATTCGGTTGTTGTAACTGGCTTGCAAGACAAAGCCGCTCAATTTTTGGCCCTTCAAATAAATGAAGCTTTAAATTCATCTGTAATTGATGTTGTAAATTACAGACTTATAAGACAAGGAAGCGATGCAGATGTCATGTCTGTTGTCAAAGATATGAATGCTGGAAAAGTTGGTGCGGTCATCATGTGTGGTGTCGATCCAGCCTATACGTTGCCAAATGCGGAAAGCTTTTTAGCTGGACTTAAAAAAGTAAAAACTACAGTAAGCTTTGCGCTTAAGAAAAACAAAACAGCTGCTCTTTGTAAATATGTAGGTGCTTTGCCTCATTATTTAGAATCTTGGGGAGATATTCAATTCACTAGGAGTGAGTTTGGATTAATGCAACCTACTATTCAAAAATTATTCAATACAAAACAATTTCAAGATTGTCTTTTAACTTGGTCTGGTAACGATACGAGTTACTACGACTATTTAAAAAATAATTTTTCATCTTATTCAAACGGTGTTTCTTGGAACACTGCACTTCATGATGGTGTGTTTACCTCGTCAATGGAAGAAGTTGGTTCTGAGCCATCTACGAATACATCTGCTAGTCAGATGGCATCTCAGTTATTAAAATCTTCTTCAAAAGGAAGTTTTGAATTGACACTGTACTCCAAAATAGCAATGGGTGACGGTAAAGGCGCAAATAACCCATGGTTGCAAGAATTTCCTGATCCAATTACTAGAAATACATGGGACAACTATCTTACTATATCCAAAAAGGATGCAGATGAGCTAGATTTAGAAAACAGAATTACTTCCAATGGTGCCATTGATGGAGATATAGTTGACATCAAGTTGGGGAACACCATTGTGTCCAATGTTCCAATTATGGTTCAGCCTGGTCAAGCGCCAGGTACGTTAGGTTTGGCACTTGGTTATGGTCAAGTTGAAGGTCTTCAGGAAGAAATGAAAGTAGGTGTAAATGCTTATCCACTTTACAACAATTTCATCACAACTCAATCGGTAGAGATTTCAAAGGTTGACGGAAATCATGAATTTGCAAGTCTTCAGTTGCAAAACACAATGGCTGGTCGTAAAGATATCATTGTTGAAACGACTCTGGCAGATTTTGTCAACAAAGACAAAGAGGAGTGGAATCCAACCCCAATGTTCTCGAAAGATCATATTGAGTACCCATTCGATTCGAAAGAAGTAAATCTTTGGCAACAATTTGATCGTTCTATTGGACATCACTTTAACCTTTCAATAGATTTAAATTCTTGTACTGGATGTGGTGCATGTATTATAGCTTGTCATTCGGAAAACAATGTTCCCGTAGTTGGAAAGGCAGAAGTTAGAAATAATAGAAATATGCACTGGCTAAGAATAGATAGATATTATTCTGCTGGTGATACTTTCAAAGAAGAACAAGAGCGTTACGAAACGGATGGTGCATTAGACCATCATAGAAATGTAGAAGTGGAATCTTTTGACAATCCACAAGTTGCA
This sequence comes from Bacteroidia bacterium, assembly GCA_030429455.1. Classification (GTDB taxonomy): domain Bacteria; phylum Bacteroidota; class Bacteroidia; order Flavobacteriales; family Flavobacteriaceae; genus Psychroflexus. The sequence continues at coordinate 9,119 of JAUIFC010000010.1, forward strand.
TTCCAGCCGGTAATGTGTCAGCATTGTAATCATGCGCCTTGTGAGACCGTTTGTCCTGTTGGTGCTATTGGCCACGGACGTCAAGGTCAGAATCAAATGACGTATAACAGATGTATAGGAACAAGATACTGCGGTAATAACTGTCCTTACAAGGTAAGACGATTCAACTGGTTTAAATACAACAGAAACGATGAGTTTGATTACCACATGAACAATGACTTAGGTAGAATGGTACTTAATCCAGATGTAACTGTGAGGTCAAGAGGTGTTATGGAAAAATGTTCTTTCTGTATGCAAATGACTCAGAAGTCTATTTTAGATGCCAAAAGAGATGGTCGTCCAGTAAAAGATTCTGAATTCCAGACCGCGTGCTCAAACGCTTGCGATAGTGGAGCATTAGTATTTGGTGATGTAAATGACAAATCAAGTGAAGTTTACAAAAAACTACAAGACGATAGAAAATTCTATTTGTTAGGATATTTAGGTGTTAAGCCGAATGTATTTTATCAAACTAAAGTAACAAACAGTTAAATTAATTAATTAATCGAAATTAAATTATGTCTCATTACGAAGCTCCGATTAGAAAACCGCTTGTAACAGGCAATAAAACATACCATGATGTTACCGTGGATATTGCAAGACCTATAGAAGGACGAGCTAATAAACTCTGGTGGATTGTTTTTGGTATCGCTTTAGCTGCATTTTTATGGGGATTAGGATGTATTATTTATACAGTTTCAACTGGAATAGGTGTTTGGGGTCTTAACAATACTATTGAATGGGCCTGGGACATTACCAACTTCGTTTGGTGGGTTGGTATTGGTCACGCTGGAACACTTATTTCTGCGGTATTACTTTTATTTAGACAGCGTTGGAGAATGGCTGTTAACCGCTCAGCAGAAGCAATGACAATATTTGCTGTTGTTCAGGCTGGATTATTCCCAATTATTCACATGGGTAGACCTTGGTTAGCTTATTGGGTGTTACCAATACCAAACCAGTTTGGTTCTTTATGGGTTAACTTTAATTCGCCACTTCTTTGGGATGTATTTGCAATTTCTACATATCTTTCAGTGTCTCTCGTTTTCTGGTACACAGGTTTATTGCCTGACTTTGCGATGATAAGAGATAGAGCGAAATTGCCGTTTCAAAAAAGGATTTATTCGATTTTGTCCTTTGGATGGAGTGGAAAGGCAAAAGACTGGCAAAGATTTGAAGAAGTCTCATTAGTTCTTGCGGGTTTAGCAACGCCTTTGGTACTTTCAGTTCATACCATTGTATCCTTTGACTTTGCGACTTCAGTTGTTCCAGGATGGCATAGTACAATATTTCCGCCTTACTTCGTTGCTGGTGCAATTTTCTCTGGATTTGCGATGGTGCAAACCTTACTGATTATTATGAGAAAAGTGTCTAATTTGGAAGACTACATTACCATCGATCATATCGAATTAATGAACAAAGTAATTATTGTTACAGGTGGAATTGTTGGCGGAGCGTACATCATAGAGTATTTCATTGCTTGGTATTCAGGTAGTGCTTATGAAGATTACACATACTTATCTTTTGGCGCTGCAACTGGGCCATATTGGTGGGCATTTTGGGCATTAATATTCTGTAATATGATTTTTCCGATCACACTTTGGTGGAAAAGCCTAAGAAGAAATGTCATGTGGACGTTCATTCTTTCAATAATTATCAATATAGGTATGTGGTTTGAAAGATTTGACATCATTGTTCTTTGTTTAAGTAAAGGCAGAACTCCATCAACTTGGGCGATGTTCTCTCCAACATTTGTAGATGTAGGTATATTTATTGGAACGATAGGATTCTTCTTTGTGTTATTCTTATTATACTCTAGAAGTTTCCCTGTAATAGCTCAGGCAGAAGTAAAGAGTATCTTAAAATTATCTGGAGATCGCTATAAAAATATGAGAGCAGAGCATGGAGATGATGCTCAGATCTATGAGTTGCCAGAACAAGAACCATTAGAAGATTTTGAGAGATTGATTGAAGAATTAGAAAACAAGAATGAGGAAGTAACTGATGAAAGTGGTAATCTTGCTCAAACTTTAATACTCAATATAGGGAAAGCCACTCAAGACATGGCCGACGATTTAAAACGTTTATCTGGAGTTAATCCAACTTTAGAATTGCAGTTAAATCAACTTGGAATATACAACTACAACCAAGTTATTAATATGACCGAAAAAGAGTATTCTATATTGAATCAGTTGATTAGTAAATTTCCAATAGCCAAAACAAAATTTTGGTCGGGGGAAGCAAATATTTTAAATAATAATTAATTATGGCAGATTATACTTTAATGGCAATCTACGATGATGATGATCATTTAGTAAAAGCCTTAAAAGAGACACAAGCTGAAAAGTATCATGTCGAAGAAATATATACACCTTTTCCTGTACACGGCTTGGATAAGGTCATGGGTTTACCTCATACAAGATTGGCAATTAATGCCTTCCTTTACGGTGTAACAGGTCTTTTTGTAGCAGTGTGGATGATGAATTTTATGATGATTGAAGATTGGCCAAGAAATATTGGTGGTAAACCGAGTTTCTCCTACATTGAAAACATGCCTGCCTTTGTGCCAATTATGTTTGAAATGACAGTATTTTTTGCCGCTCACTTAATGGTCATTACGTTTTATATGCGTTCAAAAATTTGGCCATTTAAAAAAGCAGAAAATCCTGATCCGAGAACAACAGACGATCACTTCTTGATGGAAGTAAGTGCGACAAAAGAAAATATCCAGTCGATAGCTGAATTTCTACACGGCACAGGAGCTAAAGAAGTTAAACTTAAACAGTCTTAATTTATGAAAATTTCAAACCTATTCATATTATTTTTAGCTCTCACATTTATATCATGTGCAGATAAAAATAACCCGAATTATCAGTATTTTCCAGATATGTATGAATCATTGGCTTACGAAGCATATTCTGAAGCTGAAATCTTTGAAAATCAGCAAACAGCCATGATTCCAGTTGAAAATACCATTTCTAGAGGTTGGATGCCTTACGAATATGACAATAACTTAGATGGCTATGCATTGGCAAAAGTCGAGTTGGTCAATCCACTTCCTTATAGCGAAGAACACTTGACAAATGGAAAGGAGTTGTATGATATTTATTGTGCAACATGTCATGGTAAAAAAGGTGACGGACAAGGATATTTGGTAGAAAGAGAGAAAATATTAGGGGTTCCTTCTTATGACGACCAAGGTAGAGCGATAACAGAAGGAAGTATTTATCATGTCATGTACCATGGGATAAATACCATGGGTTCTTATGCTTCTCAAATGAGTGAAGAAGAATTATGGCAAGTAGACCATTATGTGGTTAAACTGAAGAATGCTTTGGAAGGCAAGCCAGAAAGAGCATATGAAACCAATGAGGCAATTGAAATTACTGTAGAAGAAACAGGTGAAGTTATGCAAATCAATTTTGAATCTTCTAATTAATTCATCGAACTAAACTAAATAAATAATAAGAATATTAGTATTATGTATAAAATGTCCAGTACACTCCGATTAACAGCCATAGTGCTTGTTGTTATTGGTATATTAGGGATAGCATATGGGTTTATTTCTGCACCTACTTCTCCAGAAGAAGCTATGGAAATTGTGGCTCACAGCGATGCGCATCATGGTGATGCTCATCACGCTGATAGCCATTCGGAAGACGCACACGCTGCCGGAGAGCATGATGCAGAGCATGCGGAACATGTATTTCATCAATTGGCTAATAGACCATGGTCTGCGTTTATGGTTCCAATGTTATTTTTCTTTTTAATTTCAGTCGGAGCGCTTGTGTTTTTTGCAATTCAAAATGTATCTCAAGCGGGTTGGTCACCATTGTTATTCAGAGTAATGCAAGGTATATCCAATTACATGTTGCCAGGGGCGATAATTATTTATGTATTTATGGTGTTGTCTGCTTTGCATTTTAATCACTTGTATGTATGGATGGATTCGGCAATAGTTGAACATGATGCGGTGATACAATTAAAAACGGCTTATCTCAATGTGCCATTTTTCTTGATTAGAATGACTATTATTCTTGGCGGTTGGATTTTGTTTAGAACAATTTTGGTCAAGAATTCTCTTAAACAAGACGAGAGTTTAAACATGCAACTGTATAAAAAGAATTTGAAAATATCGATTGCGTTCTTATTGATTTTCATTTTCAGTGAAGCAGTTCTTGTATGGGATTTCATTATGAGTTTAGACCCTCACTGGTATTCTACCTTATTTGCTTGGTTTGTATTTGCGAGTATGTTCGTGTCTGCTATAACGACTATTGCAATGGTAACTATTTATTTAAAATCCAAAGGATTATTGCAAAATGTAAATGACAGTCATATTCATGATTTGGCGAAATTTATGTTTGGTATTAGTATATTTTGGACTTACTTATGGTTCTCTCAATTTATGTTAATTTGGTATGCAAACATGCCTGAGGAAGCTGTTTATTTTGTGTCTAGAATAGAGAATTATAATTTAATGTTCTTTGGCACATTGGCAATCAATTTTATATGCCCATTATTAATTCTAATGAATTCAGATTTCAAACGAATTAATTTCATTATTGTGTTGACAGGTGTTCTTATTTTAGTAGGTCATTATTTTAATTTCTTCTTGCTTGTAATGCCTGCTACTGTTGGAGAATCTTGGTCGATTGGCATACCTGAAATAAGTAGTGTATTGTTTTTTGCAGGTTTATTTATTTATTTTGTATTCTCCGGAATTAGTAAATTACCTTTAGTACCTAAAAATTCACCATTCTTAAAAGAAAGTAAACACTTTCATTATTAAAATTTAAAATCAAAGTTTAGATATAAAAGTTTATGACAGCATTTTTAATCATAATAGTATTAGCTCTTTTAGCAATTTCGTTTTGGCAAATTTCGAAAATATACAAATTGTCAAAACCTTCTGGTGACGATGGAGTAATAGCAAATGATAAGGATAACGATAAGCAGGCAAAAATCATGTTGGTTTTTATGGTTTTCTTGTACGGCATTATGATTTATTCGTTTGTGAGTTTAAGTAAGTTTTATTTACCGGAGTCAGCAGCAGAACACGGTCCTGGTTATGACCAATTGATGTTTATTTCCATCGCGGTAATTATGGTAGTTCAGGTTATTACTCAAGCTCTTTTGCATTACTTCGCCTATAAATACAAAGGAAAAAAAGGTAACAAGGCTTTGTTTTTTGCAGACAACAATACGCTGGAATTTATTTGGACTATTATACCTGTTTTTGTTTTAGCGGGCCTTATCATATATGGACTGGTATCGTGGACAAAAATAATGAATCCTGATATTGATGAAGATACGCTCGTTGTCGAGATTTATGCCTATCAATTTGATTGGAGGGCGAGGTATGCTGGTGCAGATAACGTTTTGGGTAAAGCTAATGTCAGGTTTATCGAAGGTGTTAATCAATTAGGTGTAGATGAGACAGACGAATATGGCAAAGACGATGTCATTGTAAACGAATTGCATTTGCCAAAGGGTAAACCTGTTATATTTAAATTTAGATCACAAGATGTTTTGCATTCAGCTTACTTCCCGTTTTTTAGATCTCAAATGAATGTTGTACCTGGGATGATTACCGAATTTGGTTTTACGCCTACAATAACTTCTAAAGAAATCAAAAATAGCGAATACATGGTTGAGAAAGTTAAAAACATTAACGATATTCGCAAAAAAAGAAGTACAAAATTAGTTGAAAATGGCGAACAGCCATTAGATGAATATGAATTCGAATACTATTTATTGTGTAATAAAATTTGTGGAGTTACACATTATAACATGCAAATGAAGATAGTAGTTGAAGAGGAAGAGGAGTATAACAAATGGATGGAAGAACAGCAGACGTTCGGAGAATTATTAGCTAAACAATAAACAACAATTAGAAGATGTCAGTAGCAACAACAGCACATACAGATCATCATGATGATGCAGATGCACATCACCACCATGAGCAATCATTTGTAGAGAAGTACATTTTCAGTACAGATCACAAAATGATTGCTAAGCAATATTTAATCACAGGTCTTATCATGGCTTTTATAGGTATTGCAATGTCTTTATTGATGAGATTACAACTAGCTTGGCCAGATCAAAAATTTTGGATTTTTGAAGCTTTATTAGGAAAATTTGGTCAAGACGGTGTCATGGATCCCGGAATTTATTTAGCCTTAGTCACAATACACGGTACTATCATGGTATTTTTCGTACTAACGGCTGGTTTAAGTGGTACTTTCAGTAACCTTTTAATTCCATTACAAATTGGAGCAAGAGATATGGCATCCGGATTATTAAACGCTATTTCATATTGGTTGTTCTTTTTGTCATCTGTTATAATGGTATCTTCACTTTTTGTGGAAGCTGGGCCAGCTTCTGCAGGTTGGACTGTTTATCCTCCATTGAGTGCTTTACCACAGGCTATTGGTGGTTCAGGACTTGGTATGACACTGTGGTTAGTTTCAATGACAATATTTATTGCTTCTTCACTTTTAGGGTCTCTTAACTATATAGTAACCGTTGTGAATTTGAGAACTCAAGGAATGTCGATGACAAGATTACCGCTAACGGTATGGGCATTTTTTGTTACGGCTATAATTGGGGTTGTTTCTTTCCCAGTTTTATTATCAGCGGGATTATTATTGTTAATGGATAGAAGTTTCGGAACTTCTTTCTTTTTAAGTGATATTTATATACAAGGTGAAGTCTTAGCCCATCAAGGAGGTTCTCCGGTTTTATATGAACATTTATTCTGGTTTTTAGGTCATCCTGAAGTATATATCATCCTGTTGCCGGCATTAGGTATAACATCTGAAGTAATTGCAACTAATGCAAGAAAACCAATTTTTGGATATCGAGCGATGGTGGCATCAATTCTTGCTATTGCATTTCTTTCAACTGTAGTTTGGGGTCATCACATGTTTGTTTCTGGTATGAACCCATTCCTAGGTTCGGTATTTACATTTACGACTTTGCTTATTGCTATTCCTTCTGCTGTAAAAGCTTTTAATTATATAACAACGCTCTGGAAAGGAAATTTACAACTAAATCCTGCAATGTTATTTTCAATAGGACTCGTTTCTACGTTTATCACTGGAGGTTTAACAGGTATTATTTTAGGTGACAGTACGTTAGATATCAATGTTCATGACACCTACTTTGTAGTTGCTCACTTTCACTTGGTAATGGGTATTTCTGCACTTTATGGTTTATTGGCAGGTGTTTATCATTGGTTCCCTAAAATGTTTGGTAGAATGTTGAATAAAAACTTGGGTTATGTCCATTTTTGGGTAACTGCTGTTGGAGCTTATGGGGTTTTCTTTCCTATGCACTTTATAGGTATGGCCGGTTTGCCGAGAAGGTATTATACGAATACAGCTTTTCCTTATTTTGACGATTTGTCTGATACCAATGTTTTGATTTCTGTTTTTGCATTTATTACTGCGGCAGCTCAATTGGTATTTATTTATAATTTTATAAGTTCAATTTTTTATGGTAAGAGAGCACCTCAAAATCCATGGAATGCAACCACATTGGAATGGACTGCGCCAGTAGAGCATATTCACGGCAACTGGTACGGTGATTTGCCAAAAGTGTATAGATGGTCTTATGATTATAGTAAGTTAAATAAGGATGAATCTGACTATGTCATTGCAGGTCAAGATTTCATTCCTCAAAATATTCCACTGCAGGATAATGAGGAAGAAATGAACCATTAGATCATATTTCTTTTTACGATATTAGCAAACTCCTTGAATTTCAAGGAGTTTTTTTATGCTCAAGTTTTATAATAGATTAAATTGTAACATTTTAATAACTTGGCCGTCCTACAATAAATCTTTTCGATGTCAAGCAAAGAATCAATTCTTAAAATAAACAACCTCACTAAAAAATATGGGAATAATTATGCTGTTAAAGATCTCAGTTTTTCTATAGAAAAGGGGAATATATACGGTATTTTAGGTCCAAATGGTAGCGGTAAATCCACAACACTTGGTATGGTGTTAAATGTTGTAAATCCCACTTCAGGCTCTTATGAGTGGTTTAATAATCAATTGGACACACATAATGCGTTAAAATTAGTTGGTGCAATAATCGAACACCCAAATTTTTATCCCAATATGACTGCTCATGAAAACCTGCAACTAGTCAGTAAGATAAAACAATGTGGTTATGAGAATATTAATAATGTTCTTGAAATTGTTGAATTGTCTGATAGGCAGCATGATCATTTCAGAACCTTTTCATTAGGGATGAAGCAACGATTGGCGATTGCATCAGCACTGCTTAATAAGCCTGAAATTTTAATTCTTGACGAACCTACGAACGGATTGGACCCAAAAGGGATACATCAGATCAGGTCAATAATTCAGAAAATTGCCGAAACTGGAACTACTATTTTGTTAGCCTCACATCTATTGGACGAGGTTGAAAAGATTTGTTCCCATGTTGTAGTATTAAGAAAGGGTGAAAAACTTTACAGTGGCAAGGTTGATGAAATGAATGCATCGTTCGGATTTATTGAAGTATCAACTGATGATAATTCATTTTTAGTTGATGCCATAAATGAGCTTGATTTTGTAAAGGCAATAGACCAAAACCAATTGACAGGTATAGTCAAAATAACGCTTAGCAGAGAAATATCAGCCTCAGATTTTAATTTGCTTTGTTTTGAAAAGGGAATAGTTTTAAATCATTTAGTAAAACGAAAAGAAAGTTTAGAGGAGCAATTTTTACAACTTACAAAATAAAGGAACATGTTTAGACTTATCAATATCGAGCTTTTTAAACTAAGGCATAGCAAATCTGCTAAAGTAATGACTATTCTTTATTTTAGTCTTTTTCTTTCCGCTGCATTATTGTCAACAATCAAGTTTAGCTTTGGTGCAATCGAATTTCGACTGGCGGATCAAGGAATTTATAATTTTCCCTTTACCTGGCATTTTATGAGTTTTATGGTAGCACTTTTAAAAATCATATTAGCTATAGTTATCGTATCTATGATGTCAAGTGAATACACAAATAGAACACTAAAACAAAATCTGATAGATGGTTTAAGTAAGAAAGAGTTTATCCTTTCAAAATTTTATGTCGTAATCCTATATTCATTGGTATCTACGATTGTTTTATTTTTTGTGGTCTTGACGTTGGGGTTGATTTTTTCAGATTATAACGAAGTGCACATCATATTTAGAGACTTGGAATATCTCTTAGCTTTTTTTGTAAAGCTGATAGGATTTTTTAGTCTTTGTATGTTCTTAGGCCTTTTGGTTAAAAGATCTGCCTTTGCCCTAGGTTTTCTGTTGTTATTGTGGATACTCGAATTAATACTAGCCGCTTCAATAAGTGATTATTGGTACAGCTTTATTAGCGATTATACGCCCTTGAATTCGATGTGGGGTTTAATTGAAGAACCTTTTACCAGATTTGATGCGGTAAAAACGGCTGCAAAAACTCTCGAGGCCGATATTATTAGCGATTACCGTGTCAAGCTTTCTAATATTGTTACGGTTTTAGCCTGGACATCTGTGTTTGTTTTTAGTTCATATAAATTGTTAAAGGCAAGAGATTTGTAGTAAAAACCAATATATTTGTTTCACTATGGATGGCAAATGTATTAGACAATTATTTTCTGTTTTTATTATCATATTTCTTTCAAAACAAGCCCTTGCTCAAGGTGAAGCCAACAACTGGTATTTCGGAAATGGAGCTGGCATAACCTTCAATACAAGCCCGCCTTCTGCAATTAATGGGCAGTTATTTACCACTGAAGGATGTTCTTCTATTTCTAAGCCAAATGGAGATTTATTGTTTTACACAGACGGAAGAAGCATTTGGGATGCCAACAACCAGTTAATGCCTAACGCAGATTATTTTGGTGGTTCAGGCCTTAATGGCGATCCATCGAGTACATCAAGTGGTTTGATAGTGCCACATCCTACTCAGGAAAATTTATTTTTTGTATTCACTGTAGATGAGCCACATCATGATAACGCATTCGCATTTCCTAATCAAGGACCAGCGGATTCCAATGGTGTGCCTACGGCGACTTACAGCGACCCTGATGGCAACACCATTCCAACAGGAGACGATGGCTTTAATAATGGCTTTAATTATTCTGTCGTGGATATGAATTTAAATGGCGGTTTGGGTGATGTTATTCCTACGCAAAAAAATGTTGAATTATTGACTTACGATCCAACAAATCCGGAGGATGTTAAGTTTAAATGTGGGGAAAAAATTACAGCGGTAAGAGCTTTAAATTGTGTCGATATTTGGGTTCTTACTCACTTTAAGGATACATTTTATGCGTTTTTGATTGATGAAAATGGAATTAATGAAAATCCAATAACATCTCAAGTTGGTCCATTTGTGTCAACAGATGATTACAGAAGAGCTGCAATAGGTTATCTAAAAGCTTCTCCAAATGGAGACAAACTGTTGTCTGCAAATCAGACCTTAGATTTTGATCCTGTCGAATATGAAGATTTTGGAACTGGAAATATTTTTTTGTTTGATTTTGATAATGGAACAGGTCAAGTTTCTAACCCACAAGAGTTGATAAGCGATGTTAACGCTTATAGTGTTGAGTTTTCTGCCGAAGGTACAAAAGCCTACGGGACTTATACTCAAAATGAGGCGTACCGCTTAGCGCAATGGGATTTGGAAGCCGCAGATATCCCGGGTTCTCTTTTTACATATTCTAATGCAACAGGCACAGTTGGTGCATTACAACTTGCTCCTGATGGCAAAATTTACAAAACCATGGCTGGTCAAAATTTTCTATCCGTCATAAATAACCCAGAAGGTTTGGGTAGTGCCGCAAATTACACACAAAGTCTAGCATTAGGGGCAATATCCTTAGGCTCTAATCAAGCCAGTTTAGGATTACCACCTTTCATTCAATCATTATTTACTACGAAAGTGGATATCACAGGTCAAGGCCCAACAACGACAGATTTATTTCTTTGTGATGGAGATGTCTTTACCCTTTTTTATGATGAAGGCGAAAATGCCGAATACACCTGGTTTAGAGGTGATGAAGAATTGGTGACGGAAAATGCTTCAACCTTAACAATTCAGCAACCGCCAGGAGTTACTTTACCCTTTACAGAGATTTATACCTTAGAAGCTAATTTGAATGACGGCTCATGTCCAGTTATTGGGGTCGCTAATGTGACCTTTAGTCCTCTCCCTCAGCTTAATGAAGGTTTTATAAATGAATGTACGACAGATTTCGAACTCAATTCCGCCCAGTTTAACCTAACAGAGGCCAATGCGCAGATGATTGAAGTCGGAACAGATGTCGCCGATTATACCTTTACTTATTTTGAAAATCCTCAAGATGCCTTAGATGAAGTAAATGCTATTGAAAATTTTGAAAATTATACCAATACCAGTACGCCACAGGTGTTAACTGTACTTATTCAAAATGAAAATACCAAGTGCAAGGACATAATCAATCTTACTTTGGATATTGTGGATTTCGACATTATCGAAGGTTTTGAGCTTAAACGGTGTGATGATGCACAAAATGGGATTCAAGTCTTCGATTTAACAGAAATTGAAATACAGCAAAATATCAGTGTTGATGCTTATTATTTAACAGAGAATGATGCTTTAAATGAAATTAATCCAATACAGAATCCAAGTAATTATGAGATAGATAATCCATACCAACAGGATTTATTTTTTAGAATAGAAAACGATACACCTTGTGAGGACTTGGGATTACTAAATTTGGAAGTTGTATTGTTACCAGAAGTTTTCAATCAAACAGAGTTTTACTGTCTTGAAGATTTTCCAAAACCGATTACAATAGGCTCGGGTGTGAGCGATAACTTGCTGAACAGTTTTGAATATTTTTGGCTATCATCTGAAGAAACTACAGAAGAAATTGGTGTAAATGCTGCTGGTACTTATGAAGTTGCCATAACAAACATAGAAACAGGCTGTACTAACTTTAGAGTTATTGAAGTTTTTGAATCTGAATTAGCCAAGTTTGAACTAGAAATAAACGAATTTCAAGAGGATCGTAATTCCGTTCAGGTCATTGTTTCAGATTTGAGCATAGGTGATTATGAATATGCCTTATCTGCTAATGGACCATATCAAGACAGCAACGTTTTTGAAAATCTTTTGCCAGGGTTTTATAGAATATTTGTGAGAGACAAAAATGGCTGTGGTGTTGTCAACAGGCCTTTTGGTATTTTAGGCATAATGGACTACTTTACGCCAAATGGAGATGGTATTAATGATTTTTGGGGCTTTAAAGGTAATTTGAACAATAAAGAAGCCTTAGCTTCAGTGTACATTTTTGATAGGTATGGTAAACTTTTAGGTTCTTTTGTTGGTTTGGATAAAGTTTGGGATGGCACCTATAATGACAAGCCTATGCCTTCTCAAGACTATTGGTATAAAATTGAACTGACAAACGGTAGAGTTTTATCAGGTAACTTTACTCTAAAGCGATAAGCTGAGTTCAGAAAATTTTAAAAAATTCTTAGCAATCAAGTAAATACGTGCGTCAGAACTGCTATTATTAGTATAAATAGGGTCTGCTGAAAAAGTCTGTCGTATGCCAGATTCAAGGCGACAAGACGCAGATGTATAATAATACTTCAAGTCGAAGGCAACGAAGAAGATGGTATGCGAAAGGCTAACATAAATCAAGTTTAGAATTTGTTTATATGTATTTCTTAGAAAAAACTATAAACCCAAATGACGCATTTAAATTGGTGCAAGAAAATACCCAGATTTTTATTGAAAAACCTTGCACTTATTCGTTTGTTGAAACTTGGCATCCATTTTAAAATATATAAATATGTGTTTTTCAGCAGACCCTAAATAGAAGTTATAAAGCTAATTGTCTTTTATATCACCATTAAAATGAGGAACTCCAACACCACCTCTTTTTGGGATTTTATTTTTTGTCTTGCCTTGATCTTTTCCATTGATTAATTGAAAAGGAAGCGATTTATAGATTTTCTGTCTCTTTTTACAATTCAAGTCAGTAAAAGTAGTTTCGTATTTTTCGTTTGAAGCTTTATCCCAAAGATAGGTGTAAACATCTTCAATATAAGTTGTTAGCTTATGGGTTTTGTCAGATTTTTTGTTGTAACTTGATAGAGTTATATAAACTTTATTGGGACTTTCAGCTTTATTTTTCTCATTTAATGGGTTTGAAATAAAATCTAAGATAAACTCTTTAAATCGTATTTCAGAGTTCAAACTTGGATATTCTACTCCATTAATCACAATTTCTTCGGACTGGTCTATAAGAATTTCCAATATATTTCTCTTTTTAGAAGATTCAAATTCAACCATATCGATGTCTTGGATCAAATTGTCACAAGACGATGCTATCCATGTCTGAGCCAGTGCAGAGATGCTAATTAAAACCGATAGTAGAGTGATGTAATATTTCATTTAAAGTAATTTTTTTGATAAATCCGGTCTTTTGTTATTAGTAATTTCGTAAGCTTTTTGCTCTCTCCATTCATCGATTTTTTTGAAATTGCCACTTAATAAAACATCAGGAACCTTTAAACCTTTGTATTCTCTAGGTCTTGTGTAAATAGGAGGAGAGAGTAGGTTGTCTTGAAAGGAATCTGTTAATGCAGACGTTTCGTTGTTTAAAACGCCAGGAATCAATCTAATGATAGCATCGGACAAAACTATAGCAGCCACTTCGCCTCCAGACAATACGTAATCTCCAATCGAAATTTCTCTAGTGATATGCATGTCCCTAATTCTTTGGTCAATGCCTTTGTAATGCCCGCACAAAAAGAGTAGGTTTTCCTTTAAGGAAAGCTCGTTCGCTGTATTTTGATTCAATGTTTTTCCATCTGGTGTTAAATAGATTATTTCATCGTAGGTTCTTTCGGCCTTTAGTTTTGAAATACACTTGTCAATAGGTTCTGCCATAATAACCATGCCAGCACCTCCACCATATTGGTAATCGTCAACTTGCTTGTATTTGTTTTTGGAATAATCTCTAAGGTTGTGAAAATAGACTTGAACTAGATTTTTTTCTATTGCCCTTTTCATAATAGACGCTTGAAAAGGGCTTTTAAGAATTTCTGGAACAACACTTATGATATCGATTCTCACTATTTAGATGTATTATGATTTAGCTTTTTTTTTACATCTAATAATTCTCGCCCTAATTTTTGTTGTTTTTCCAAAGAAACTATCTTGTATTCGTCAAATTCACGATTTAAGTTTTCCAGATTTTCCTTTAACTCATTATTGTTTGAGTAGGTTGTCTTGAATTTTATAATCATAATCGCAATAACGGCTAGAAGCAGTCCGACTATACTCCAAACAACAATATTGTAAGTTTTTTTGGAGGCATTGAGCCCAAAAACATTGATCGTTTCAATAGCGCTTTGGGCATTTTCGATGTCTTTGTTAAGTTTATTATTTTTCGAGTCTAACTCACCTATTTCATTGTTTTTAGCCTTGAGCTCAGCATTCAAATCATTTATGTTGTTTTCATAAGAATTGATAGTGTTAATCAATTTGTTTTTAAATTGAGCTATTTCGACTTTTTTAATAACTTTAAATTGTTGGTAGTTACTGCTTTTGTCAATTAATGAATCAAATTGTTGAACAGTTGCATTTTTTTGAGAAAATGATTGCAAGCTCAAAAAGAGCAAACCGAGTAATGTTAAGTATCTCATTATATGATTTTGTTAGTGTGCAAATTTAAAAAATAAATGAATATATATAGCTTACTTTTTCTTCAACTAACGTTGATATTCTGAATTTATTGATTGTCAAATAAAATTTAAATTTTATATTTGCAATCCGAAAATTAGCAATGTAGTTTTCCTTATAAATGGGACAGGTATTTTCGCTTCTCTGGCGAGGTAGCTCAGATGGTTAGAGCGTCGGATTCATAACCCGGAGGTCGGCAGTTCGATTCTGCTCCTCGCTACACTGAAAAACAGGTAGTTACACTCGAAAAGTAACTGCCTGTTTTAGTTTGTGTAAAACATATGTAAAACTTTCTTTTTATCTTTTATTTATAGATATTATTAAAGTAGTAAAGTGATGATTGAGTTCCTTGTGTAGCCTAATAACATCATTATTATCTTTATTAGATAATTTCAGCTTAGAATCCACATAAATATTGTTGAATTCATAACTATTAGTAATTAGTTGATGGATTTTTAGGTAGGCCAAAACCAAACACAAAAATACTATAAATCAATCTTACGCTAAATGATGAAAAATGTCTCAAGTCATTTTTTTTAAGACATTTTTCAAACGATGACTTAAGTCGAAACTAACTAAAATTTCTTTTAGCGACATCGTTGCAAGATTGCTTTTGAACAGTTCTAACGAAGCTGACAAAAGCATTCTTGGCAATGGGCTTCCCTTTGCATAACCCTTTAAAAAAAAGAAGACAGGAAAAATCAGATATCTTCCTGTCTTGTTTTTAATTACAATTTAATTGCTATTTAATTACATCTCTAGTTCTTCTTCATCTTTTGATAGATGAGATTTACTAGGTTCTATTTCCAGTTCACGTCTTGCTTTAATAAGCGCATTATCAAAGTTTTCTTTATAATCAGCGAGCTCATAGAATGCTGCCGGAGCAACTAAACTAAATCCCTCATAGTAGCAGTTTCTTAATCTCGGTAAGTCATTATCATAAAGTGTTTGTAGGTAAGAAGGATCATCCTTGGCTTTAGAATAAAACTCTTGTCCTGATGCAATGATTCCATTTTTGAATCGGTTTAAAACTTCAATCTGTTTGGCGTTAATTAATTTTTGCGCAATTGAAGCTATATGTTTGGCATCAAGATTTTGTCTTAATTTTAGTAATCGAAGTTGAAAGCCGACAACATGATCTAAGGTTTTCTTCTCAAGAGTTTGAATGAGGTATTCATCTTGCTCAATAGTTCCAACTACTTTAGCGTGCTGAATTGAAGATTGTATTATTTCCCAGAAAGTTTTTTCGCTCATCATGGTATAAGTGTATCACAACTACCGCTCTAATTCTTGATTAGATTCAATGTGATTAGTCTGTATTTCCTCTAATCGTTTTTCTTTTCGTTTTGAATTTTAGATTCCAAGTCTTTATCTCTGGAATACTTTTTATTATCAGCTTTTGATAGTTCCAAAAGCCGCGAACGACTCTGAGTTAACATTTCCATTCTGGTCTTATGAAGCATTGAAAGGTCTTTAAATAGTTCATCAGTGGAGGTGATGTGTTTAAAATTCGAGATATTCAAGACTTCATAATTACTAGTATAAGGATTATAGGTTTTTAATTGATTAGATTCTAAGGTGTAACCAGTAAATTCTTTGACGATATGGGCTAGGACTTTATTCCTGAAATCAGGGAGATGAGTTGTTAATTCAAAAAGTTCTTTGGTATTTGAAAATGAAAATTGTTGCTTTAAATAGTAGTTTACGTTTTTCTTTGATATTCTTGGTCTCATAATAATGTATTTAATTGTTTATTGTTCTAATTCGTTGTCTTGTTGTTTTTCGAATAGTCTTTGAGAAACTATTCGATTAAGTTCTTGTGTTCTTATATTTCTCTGTAAAGAAAGAATTTTAATGCGCTCAAGAGAATAGCCTAGAGTTTTCAAGCGATAGCGTCTTTTTTCACCTTGTATTCCTGGCTTTTCTCCCCTAAAGTACAATTCTAAACCTTCCTCCTTTTGAAGTAATTCATAAAATTGAGCAACTGAAGTTGCTTTAGCGTAGGCTCTTTCTATTCCCATTTTAATCTTTTGTTTTTCACTGAGTTCTCCTCGGAGATTGATTTGTCGTTCAGCATCCTTAGAAAGCGATTGGAGTTTTTTTTACCATGATCCACACGGCTATGGACAAGGTTTAGTTCCCTATCCTGCCATTGTTCCATTTCTGCTTTTACCTCCTGAAACTGAGAACGGGTTAAATACCGCGTTGTATGAAGACCATATTCCACATTTGAAGCTACAAGGTGGATGTGTTGATGAGATGTATCCGAATGATTAGTAGCAACGACAATGGAATTAGGAAAACGTTCCTTTGTATACTTCTTAGCTACTTTTAGAAGAACTTCATTTGAAAGTTTGTCCGCCTTATGAAAACTTAAAATAGCGTGGTAAAACTTGGTTTCCCCTTTTCGTTTATGCAGTCGCTGTTTGTCATTAATCGTATACTGGCGTTTTAGTTCTTGAAGGCGTTGTTCTTTAATGATAGAAGTGGCTTCAACATCATCACTAGCATGTATCAACTGAGATTCAAATTTCCTGTAACCTTTTATATACCTCTTATATACAATACTGTTATTATCTTCTTTGGATAAAATATACCTAAGAACTCGCTCTAAGGCTACATAACTCTTCACTGATTTTTCCTTAATAATCATTCTGATTTGGTTTATAGATTTCGGCAAATTGATTTTCTAGGTGCTCTATTTTTTCCAGAACGGAAGTATTGAGTTTATTCGAACCAGAGACTATAACATCTTCCAAAAGGTCGACAAGTTCCATAAGCTGTTTGTCTATGCTACATAATAGTTTTGAATTGTTAACTATCGGCTTTGATGGATCTTGCAGGGATTGCTCTATGGTTTGATAAAGGTATTCTGAGACAGAAAGTTTCCCTTTTTTGTTCTTTATTTTATGGAGCTCATCGGTTTTAAAACCTAAAGTAAATTCCTTGCGGTATTTTCGTTTTTCACGTCTGTAAAATTTATAATAAAGCTTCCAATAGTCACGTTTAGCGTCTTTGATTTGCTGACGACTAGGATTGTCTATGCTTGACAATACTGTGTCAAGGTAATGATGTAATGAAGTGTATGGAAATTTTGTTTTCATGGTTCTAAATTTTGATCATTATTTTCGTTGGATCGGTTTTGCTCTAAATCTGCCATCCTCTTTTCTATTCGTTTTGGGAATAGCTCGTCAAAGCGCTGCTCGTTATAATATAGATCTCTTTCTATGCTTAACCCAAAAGGAAGCTTTATCGATTCCATTTCATCTATAGAAAAGCTACCCCATTCGTCATAGCCAAGTCCGGTAACGAATCCATAAGAAATTTTTGTATCTGGATTATACTCGGTAGCATACCACGTTCCTGCACCAACAGGGTTAAAAAATTTAGCGATAATTAAAGGGTTCTTAGTTTCTGATTGGTCGCCGACTTCGGCAAACCGAGCTTGTATTTCTGGTGTAATGAGTTTCATTGTTATTGAATTTTAATTTTGATTATAGGCTGATACATCTATGTATTGAATACTGTAGTTTACATGATCTTTTGTATCATCAGGCATTTGGATGGCTAATCGTTTTCTCAATTTCGATTGTTTGTAGGCAGGAGTAATCTTGAGTTTTAAAGGTTTTTGTCCATTAGGAATTACTAGGATTTGATTATCTAATTCCCTGATCTGCGAGGCGTATAGGAGAGGGCGTTGTTTTTTCTGTCCATTATCTTTGTCGGTATATGTGTAAGTGCCAAGCAGCTTTTCCAATTCAAAAGCCTTTTTGTCTTGGCCTCCGTAATACACTTTTACAAAACAGTTTTGCAGAATGTTGTCCTTAAGTTCTTTATATGGACTTAACAATGACTCATCTTGCAGGATAATGCATTGAGGGATTTTAAATTTTCTGCTATTCGAAATGATGTTACTGTAGTCTGGCAATCCAACTATAAGACTTGAAAACTCGTCTAACACCATCATGATATCCAAATCTTTTTCAGATGGTAGCTTTGAAAATGCAAATCGATAAAAACTCTGAAATATTAGAGCCACCATAGGCGCATAAAACTTTGCATCACTTACTGGTGACTGAATGAATAATACATGTGGTGATTTTCTAAAATCACCTAAATCAATATTGGTCATTGATGTAATATTTGTTAAAACAGGATTATCGCCAAGCCATGACAGTGCAGATATAGCTGTCGCTGTAATAGATTTTAAGGTCTTTTCAGAATTACCAGCTAGAGCTTTAAACTTTGTCCAAACTTCTTCTGAGGCCTTTTCTGCCATCAACTTTTCAATAACTTTCGGTGTACCCTGATAAGTTAGAATTAGTTTGTAAACATTACCTAAATTTGCGTGAATACGCGGTTCTGATTCTAAGACGTATTGGATAAAGAGTGTTATGCAATCTTCTGCTGAAATACTAAAAAAATCATTTTCTTTTGAAGAGTTGCTCATTAGAGTTTTAGAGATCTTCCGCATGGCAGCAACATCACCTTTACAGCCGTCTAAAGGATTTATGAACACGTCTCCTTCTTCAGTAAGGTTAATTACATGAGTTGTTACACCGATACTATTTAGGTATGGTATTACCGAAGCAAGTTCACCAGAATTGTCATTAACCGCCATTGATGATTGGCAATTCAATAGAGTTGGAAAAACATGTACTTGAGACTTCCCTTTTCCTGAACCTGCGACCACACAAAAGTTCCGTCTTGAGGTCTGCATATCTAAAAAACGCTTCCCGTCAACGCACCACCCCTTATTTCTTTTAGAAATAAGATGGTTTGGATTCCCAAATTCTGCATTGACCGAATGGTCATTTTCGAAGAGTGATAATATGCCGTCAAGCCCTTCTGAAAAGCCTTCGGCACATAGGTCTATTATATTTTTAATCATGATTGAGTGTTTTAGTGTTAGTTCAAAAATTTATCTAGTAGCTTGCTTAAAAAACCTGCTAAAGCTTCTATAAGTTTAGCCGTCATGTAGAGGCCAAGCAGAAATAATTTCCAAAGTGATTTAAGGATATACTTAAGGCTGGATATTAGAATTTGTGGTTTACTTTTTGCCATAATTGATTAGTTTAAGTGAGCAATGAATTCTATATCGATCCCTAATTCATCAAACACTAGGGTGTAAACCTTACGCATCAATGCAAATACCTTATCCTGCTTAATAGTCTGAGGTTGATACACGACAATAATCTTGATATTCGATGCTTGAATCAGTCCAGATGTATGCTCGAGAAATAGGTCTTTTACTTTTTCTGGATTAGTCTTAAGCAGTTTAAAATCATTATACTGGTGCACTGAAAACCATTCACTGTTATTTTCTTGTAAGTCAGAAAAAACATAGAGCCTAGTGGAGCTAAGTGAATCTTTTTGAAGGATTTTTAACTCATCTACTATAGGAGTAAATATGGATGAACTGTTATGTGGTTTGTCCGAATAGCTAAGGCTTAAAATACTATCTACAGAAGCCTTAAAGCTTTTAATTTTAGAGATCCTGATAAGTTCATTTCCAAATAGAGCATTTTCGCCATTTAAACTAATGTCAAAGCGTTTATTATGAATAAGGCTACTAATAATACCGTGTCTAAATTTTACAGAACTCCATGGTTCTTTGTCTAGATTAAATAAAGACTGAATGGATTGTGCGTTTGGTCGTGATACGAAATCCGTTTCAGTTACATCTTCTAAAATAGAAATTGTTGTTCCTTTTCTCACGCTAATAGAGGTGCAGGCTGATATCATCAGCCCAAGCACCATTATGTTTATATATTTTTTCATTGTGTTATGTATTTAAAGTATTGATTTATAAAAGATTGGAAGTGTAGGTATTGGAGCCTCAAAACATTTTGGTGTTTTGCTATCAGAACGATGTATCAAATTTGTACTATAGAATGTCTTTTGAGATTCCTCGTACAAACGCTGAATTAGTTCCTGTATATCATCTGCATAAATTTGGATCTGCTTACGTGCTAATTCAGACTCGGCGCGTCGTTTCCTGACTTCAGTAATTTCTTTATCTAAGGCATCTACTTCTGATTTTAATTTCAGAGCTTCTTCTTCGGTAATTCTGTATTTATCCCATATCTTTTTCTCATTTCTGCTTAATCCGGCGAAATAGACTACTAGGGTTGCAACGGCTGTAAAGAATAGATTCAAGCAGGCAAAATAGAAAGGTCCAACACCACTACCGAAGACTTGTGTTCCACTAAAAGTCGTTGTTCGAAATATGCCTAAAACATAGAAGACTACGAATAAAGCGCTAAAAACAGATAAGGCAATTAGTCGTTTTTGCCAAGGATTCTTACCTTTTGCAATAATTTCAGGTAAGTATTCTGCGGTAAAGAATATGCCTATTCCGATTGCAAGCCCTAAAATATAGGAGGTAATTAGAGGATAACCCATGGCTTGCAGAGCCGTGCCAGAGATTAGCGTATCTACCA
This sequence comes from Bacteroidia bacterium, assembly GCA_030429455.1. Lineage (GTDB taxonomy): Bacteria > Bacteroidota > Bacteroidia > Flavobacteriales > Flavobacteriaceae > Psychroflexus. The sequence continues at coordinate 30,331 of JAUIFC010000010.1, forward strand.
ACACTAAAAAGAAAAGGATTAATCGTATCCATTTGTAGCGTTGTGCTTTCTTTTTGAGAGTATTATCACAATTTTCAAGTTCCCGTTTTTTGAGCCTATGGTCAGTCTGTTTCTTTTCTAGTTCCGACTCTAAAACTATAAGTTTCTTCGAAGCCTCTTCATTGTCTGCTAAAATATGATACGTTTCTATTTCAGATTGCGTCTCCTTTTTAGCGGTCATAATGAGTTTTGAATAATGTCCATTAATAACTCCTGTATAAACATCATTTTCACATTCCGGTTCTGGTCTATTTGGTTGCATGTCTGCAAGATCTTTGGCTAGTGGAATTACAATTTCCTTTTTGATCTTCTCATGTTCTTCATGTATTTTTCTCTCCAAATCTTTCATTCTGTAGCGGAAGACCGTAATACTGTTGTTTTCTGTGACTTGATTTTTAACTGTTGTTTTCATAAAAAACTTTTTAGATATTTTTAATTGTGTATTTTTATGAAATGGAGTAGCCATTCTAATGGCTAAACCATTTCCTGTCATACGGGCCATAGGCTTCGTTGGGATCACTTTACAGCATGTATAAATTCTTGCAGGAATGGGGCATGCTGTTTTTTATTTTTGGATTTTTCTTATTTCATTTTTCTCATAGGCAATTATTAAGTTTATTGATAGAATTTATTCTTCAATTAATAGAAGTGTGTAAAACTTAATAAATGGGAGGTAGAAATTTTAGGAAATAAAAAACGCCTGTTTTTGGAGTTATCAAGAACAGGCGTTTTTCTTTGTTGTAATAATAAAATAAAACACTTGTTCTAAAACTTAATGATCATAATCTAGCAATTATGACTATTCATTTAATAAGTTTTGTGAGGTGACGAATCCCCGTACGTCGTATTTAAAAGTGTTTTACTTTGGCGTAAAGATAAGACAAGAAAATGAATATTCCAAAACAAATGATAAATTAGCGATTACAAACTGCCTTTATGATTTACGAATTTGCACTCTTAGAACTCGGTTCATTTGGAACCAACGTTTATATAAGAAAGGATATTACGGCCAAACCCACAAGACAATCTTTTTTGAATGAACTTGATTTGTTAGATGATGAAGGTTCAATTCAGATTAATATTTTTAACAAACGGTTTTATCAAATTAAAGGTTATCTTGAATTGTATGAAGTGCCCTTCGAAGAAGTATTCGTTATTGCCACAGGCATATATAGAGATGCTAACAATAGAGATGCAATAATAAATAGTATTGAAGCCCATGGTATCAATCAAATATTCGTGATTGATGAATATCAAGAATTAGAACTTAGCTTTAAATCTTTTCTAAAAGGTATAAAAAATAAAAGAAGTTATGACGTCTTACAGTGTTTTGATATCGGAGGTGGTTCTATAGAATATGGGCATTATCGAGATGACAACTTATACTATAAAGATGGTGTTTCATACGGTGTGTTCTATGGTGTTAAAACTTTGCTTTTTATACCATCTGAGAAACATCAAGTTCAATTAGAGGATGCCTTTAAACGTATGGAGCTCATCATCGCACATGAGATAGGAAAATTCTCAAGATACCTTGAATTTGCCAATGAAAATTTCTTTGGAAAATCTATTATTGCCGGTTCGACTGCAAAGACAATTAAGGCATATTACTCAAAAAATGATTATATCAGTAAAGAAGATTTAGATGCCTACATTAAAAAACAAAAAAGTAAGATCCTATCGAATTACCAAAATATTAGGCACTTAAAACGACTTTTCGATAAGAATCAAAATAATACTGTAAGGCTAATAAAAGCAACAGTTGGCGGACTAATTCTGAAAGCTCTTTTAGAATTATTCGATATCTCAAATTTTGAAGTTAACCCTTATTCGCTATTGGACGGTGTTGCTGATGACATAGAAGACTCAAAATAAAAACTACCACTTTTACTGTGGTAGTGCTTTAAAACGTCCTGACACCAATTCTACTTTGGCAATCTTTGCATTGCCTAGAAGTTCTTTTACATGACCAATGTTTGATTCAATAGAATCCCAATCTTGTAATTGGGTTTCGTGGATTCTTACAATCAGAACCCGCTTTAGAAAATCGTCGTGTCGTACTTCACATGGATATCCACTAAATCCCAATACATCTAAATCAAACAAGGACTTATCTTTAATATCAATCTCATTAAAGTGTATGGCAATAAAAGGAGTCGCATATATCTTAAGATTAAAAACGATTTCTTCGGGTTGGTCTGTTTTATCAAGTGGTAAATTCATTTTATATTAATATGGTTTTTTATACTATTACCATACTTTAAACTTTATTGCAAGGAATAAAAGATGTTAGTTTTTGTGCTTATGAACTAGCTATAGCGACAACGTCTTTTGGATTTCTATTATGCTTCCTTGATAGCCTTCGCTTTGCTTTAGAGTCCATAAGATTACCAATAAAATCAGTAGTTTCAATTAAGTCCTTGTTTTGTATTTTATCAATTGCAATTTAACCCACCTACAGAACAAGTTACAGCAGATACTGAATAAACGCTGATAAATCCCAGCCTTTTCGAATCATTCTCATTTCGTCTGCCTGCTTTCAACACCCCGACCTTTAGGTCGATAATAGTGCATGAGTGATAGCGAGTTCTGGTTATTACCACACGCCTTTAGGATTGGGTAGTTTATTTTAACAAACTATTCCCGCCGTTAGACACATAGCTCATATCTTCTAAAGTTCGTAGTCTAAGCATTTCGAACCATCTTGGGTCTAAAATTGTTTTATATGCTTCTTCGTTTCTAATAAACATATCTTTTGGGATGTCGAATTGGGATGTCTTTTTCATAGGTAGCAGTATAACATTTCTATTCTTATTAGATAAATAAGTATTGATTATGAATAAACTATTGGAAAAAAAGCTACTGCTTTTTCCCTCTTACAGCCAGCTATCTCTTTGCAGTTGTTTACGCGTCTGTTCTTGTCGTATTTGTTCCAGTCGGATATGGTCTGGAATACGTTCATTTGCGTTGTACTTTGGTAAAGAAATTTCTTTTGTAGAACGCATTTTTTGCGTGTGGTTTTGTTTGGTTTTTTCGTTGTATAACGCAAAATTTTCAGGCTTATCCAGTATAAGTGAATAGTAAACACGTTTGGCTTGTTTTCGTTGTTGTGGGTTGCTTAAAATGTTTCCTATATGGTCAGAGGTTTGAATAAGGTTTAAGTCGAGTAATTCCTGGACACCATTGGTTACACTTCGGTTTGATAATCCTGTTTTTTCAAATTGAGAATGTGATATCCAATCCCGTTGCTTTACCTTTCCGAATTCATCTCTCCAACCCAAAAGATTTCTGACAATCTTAAGATATACACGCACCGCAGAGCCACTCAAATTTTCAATATGCTTATCGAATAAAGCATTAGGCACTGGTGTTGTATTATTGAGTCTCATGAACCTCAAAATCAATCACGGGTAAATTTTCATTATGATTAGGGAAAATCATAAAATTGGTATCAGGCTGATGATACAACTGTAAAAACCAACCACCATTGTTGGTCACTTTTACAACACCTACTTTATGATAAATATGCTTGTCGTTATCACCTTTGTTTACGGTTTTACGAGTAACGACATTATAAAATTTAGTCATACTAAAATTCAATTTTTATGCACACTTGTAACCTTAGGTAAATTACCAATACCAACTTTTATTAACTGCTATTGCTGTCGTAAAACCCCTATTAGGTTATGCGACATACCTGTCGTGTACCATATATTTTACGACGTTGATATAGACAATTTTTATACCCTGCTAAGGGTATTCGGTACAAAACAGTATTTGATAGTCATTCAAATACAAGCTTAACTTGTAAAGTAATAATAGTATCAAAAAGTTGGTATTCATAGCTAAAGGTGCTGACGTCATTATATATCAGTTTCTAAATAAAAACAATCCTAATTAAGGATTGCTTTTTAGTTTAAGCGGTTTTTAAAAAACGACTTGCAGTACTTTTATATCTAGATTCTGAGAGTTGCAAATAATGGAAACTTGATTCAGGTGCAACGTGCCTAAGCAATGCAGATACATCTCTAACATTTCCACCTTTTTCCAGAATATTATTCGCCTTTCCGTGCCTAAAACTATGCGGAGTGATGTTCTTATTAACTAAAGTCATTCCAGTGATTTGCTTCATCCAACGTTGTACACTTCTTGGCGTGTATTTCTTCTGAGTTTTAGGATTGATAAATAGATAATTGTTTTCCGACATTGTATCCATACATAATCGCAGTCCTAAATAATTATTTAGTAGTCGATTAGTGTCTGCACCCCAAACAACTAAATTGTAGCGCATACTTTTTCGGGTGCGTACTTTGGCTGTTCGTAAGCCATCCTTCCCTTGTGAGCCAATATCTGAAAGTTTTAAATCGAGCAATTCGCTGATACGCATTCCAGTATCCCATAGCATATGAAGAATGAGTTTTTTCATAAGGTCAGTAGAAAAGCGTTCATCTAGCACCATAGTCAATTGCTCAAAATCGTTCTCATCTACAATATCCTTTTCTGCATTTACAAACTTGATGGCTTTAATTTCTTTAGGATTTACAGAGGTTTGTTTTCTCCCCTTCCAAAACCAAAAATAATTTCTAATAATTCTTGCTGAGTAAGCTATGGTGGCATCACTATATTGTTGCTCTTCCATAAACTCATGGTAATCGATGATATTATCATTGGTAATTGTTTTTAATTCTGTAATGCCTTTTTTGGACTCTAAATAGTTTGATAGTAAATCCAATTGCCGTTTATATGGCACATAAGTATGTTTAGTGTGTCGTAGTTTCCACTTAAGATAAGTCGTTATAGATTTTTGAATGTTCATAATAACATAAAAGACCCGCCAAAAAGGATCTAGCGGGTCTTTCATATTTCCAATACCAAAAAAGCATTCGAAAAAATGAAGATTCCGCCGTTGTCCTTTTAGTTGGCATATAAAATACCAACGAGGCTTTCGCCCAACGGGGTTCTTGTATTTAAATGACTGATAAAATTATAATTCATAAAATAAAAAATCGCAAGGCTTAAATACCTTGAGTTTTTCTCAACGGTTTCCTTTTTGAAAATATGGTATAATAGTAATAAGTTGAACGTAAAAAAGACCTTATTAAGAAGTTTAAAACATACTATATATTTTAAAAAAAGCAAGAGTTCTTTCGTTGATAACATCGACATCTACAATTACATCGTTATTTCAATTAACACCCTTCCCTTCTTATGTATTGGCATCATTCCTTGTTGTATGACGTCAGTTACTTTGCACGTACCAATTTCCGAACGGATAGAAAAATCTTTGGCATCAAACAGGCCGACAGACTTTTTCATTTTTATTGTTTTGGAAAATCTGGTGCTGGTAAAACGTCACTATTAAAAACCCTTATGCTACAAGATGCCGAAGCCAAACGAGGATTCGCTTTTGTAGATGTGCATGGCGACGCTTCTCGCGAGATATTTGAAAAGCTCAACGACCGCTTTATACAGAGAGACATTATCTATTTTGATGTGACAAATCCAGAATTACATTTTGGATACAATCCATTAAAACGAGTCTCGCCTTCAAAACGGTCCTTGGTAGCTTCTAATATTTTGGAAATCTTTCAACGCAATTGGAAGAGTGCTTGGGGAATGAAAATGGAACACATTCTCAGAATGATTTTGCTAACCTTATTGGATCAGCCGAAAGCTAAGCTATCGGACGTCCTAAAACTTTTACACGAGAAATCATATCGAGATGCCTGTTTAAACCATATTCAAAACCAAGACATCAAAACCTTTTGGTTGAAAGAATATCCAAAGTATAAACCAAATGATTTGTTACCTATAATGAACAAATTGGGTGGCTTTTTAAGTCATAATATTGTTCGAAAGGTACTGATTGAAAACCAAGAGCAATTGACCTTAAGGTCAATTATTGATAAGAAACAGATTTTAATTATTAATGTTTCTAAAGGACACGTTGGAGCAGACGTCGCTAATATCCTTGGCGGACTACTGCTCACTTCACTTGCCTCGGCATCCTTTTCACGAATTGATATTCGAGAACAAGACCGAACCCCATTTTTCCTATATATTGATGAGTTCCAAACCTTAACTGGAACTGAACTCATTGCAGAACTTTTAGCGCAAGTACGAAAGTTTAAAATTGGATTGGTATTAGCTAATCAATTTCTCTATCAGCTTGACCCTCAAGTTCGAGCAAGTGTACTTGGAAACGTAGGTACCATAGTTGCCTTTAGACTCGGAATTACAGATGCCAAACTTATGGCCAAAGAATTCTATCCAGTCTTTAAAACGGAGGACTTTGTTTCCCTAGCCAACTATTCCATTTATCTCAAATTGATGATAGATGGCAAGCCTTCAATCCCTTTTAGTGCGGATACCATTCTTTAATTCTTAAATTATATAATCAATTACTAACTCATAATCTTTAAATCATGAACCCCGAACTATCTATAACTGACCTTATAGGCAGTTCAACGGTTGAACTGCACTATAAACGCCCTCATATCGATTCGATGACTAAAATTAGTCGCTCTCAAGATGTGAGTGAGTTGCTACGGCAACACATTAACCTGAATCAAATCGATTACAAAGAATTCTTTTGGGTTATCCTCTTAAGCAATTCTAATCATGTGCTTGGTTTAAGCCAGATATCTGTTGGCTCGACAAATGCCACTTTTGTTAACCTTAAGGAGGTTTATCAATTAGCACTTTTATCTTCAGCTGTTGGCGTAATTATTTCCCATAATCATCCCTCTGGCACGCTTAAACCTTCTGACTCGGATATTAAACTGACCAAGAAAATCAAAAAAGGTTTAGATATCCTTGACCTCAAATTACTCGATCACCTTATCCTAACTTCGGAAGACTACTATTCATTTTCGGATGAAGGTATGCTCTAAAGTTTTTTACATCATTATGCTTAAGACCCCAATCACGTATTACGGCGGAAAACAGAATTTAGCCAAGCGTATTGTTGATTTAATGCCTGAACATTCGGTATATACCGAGGCTTTTGCAGGTGGCGGTGCGGTTTTCTTTTTGAAGCCAAAAGTGAAGAATGAAATCATTAATGATACCGATTCATTTGTGACGGTGTTTTATAAAGTGCTTCAAGAAAATTTTGAAGCCTTGAAGTCTAAGATTAAAGTCACGGCTTATTCTCGTGTGGTGTATAACGTCGCTTTGAGTATGTATAAACAGCCTACCTTCTTCACGGATATTCAACGTGCCTGGGCATTCTTTGTGCTGACTAATATGGGATTCTCTGGACGTATTGGTTCCTTTGGTTGTTATACCAAAGGAACCAAAGCGATGGGCTGGGAGCGTAAAAAGGAATTGTTCACTCCAGAGCTTAAAGAGCGTCTAAAAGGTACACAGATTGAATGTACAGACGCTCTTAAAATCATAACGCTCAGAGATAGCTCTGAAACAATGCATTATATCGATCCTCCATATTTCAATTCTAATATGGGTCATTATAGCAATTACACTCGGGAAGACTTCATTGCTCTTCTTAAAGTATTATCGAACATCAAAGGCAAGTTCATATTGAGTTCTTACCCTTCTGATGAATTATCCCTTTATACTAAAGAGTTTGGTTGGCACACCAAAACTATTGATCAATTGCTGACTGCCAATCAAACCAAATCCAAGAAAAATAGAACTAAGACCGAAGTGCTTACCGCTAACTTCCCTCTTGACTCAAATACGTAACCTTTAAAAACTACATATACATGAAGCAGACCTTTTCAAAAACTGTGTCTTTAAACCTTGATGGGTTTAAAGGAAGACCGACCACCCTTTTGACGTTATTTAAAGATAAAGCAAAACAAGAGGGTTGGACTGATAACGAAATCAACGAGGTTGTCACCGAAGCTGAACGCTTACTGGATTACGACCACTTAATTGAAACCATTAGAAGCTATTGTACAACTTAAAAACTAAAACATGAAAAGAGTAATTGACAAAACCGTCAATCTTAATTTGATTGGCGTCAACGGAAATGCCTTTATGATTATGGGCGTCTTTCAACGACAAGCCAAACGTGAAGGCTGGACAAAGGCAGAAATAGATACTGTCCTTAAAGAAGCTAAAAGTGGAGATTATAATCATCTTTTAGCTACGATTGAAAATCATTGTGAACCACAAGATGAAGATGATGACAATTAGAGCGCATAAAAGGATATTACTATTCTTAAAAGACCTTCAAGGTTTTTTGATGGATGGTGAAGGTAGCTTGAAACTCCCTGAACTGTTAAAGCACTATACCGACAGTGAATTACGAGAAATGATTCATTTTATCTATCGCGACAGCTGGAGTAAAAATGCTTTAGGATTTATGGAACGTAAAGCCCTTGAAGAAATCATACTTACGGATTATCAAGTATTGCTCTGGACGATTCATAAGTTTGAAGAGCGCATGACTGCCTCACCTGAGTATTCTCAAGATGAGATAGATGGCTACTTCCAACGTACACAAAATGAAATGCATTACTTGGCGTTAAAGCCAGTTGCCGAATGGGATGCCTATGATTATTCAAACTATCGCAGTTTGATGGTTAAAACAGGAACCACTAAAAAGGTCTATGCCATTTTTACATCTGATGTCCTCAAAGAAGATGTCTATGCGGTAACTTCCAAGCCTTCCTATTTCTTTGACACCAAAGCAGAAGCGGAGGCGGAGCTCCAAAAGATTTTAGAGGGTGATGAGTTTAAACCAAATGAATTGGTCATTCATAGTCTATGGCTATTAACCTAAACTATCGGTTATGGAACTCATTACTTCAAAATTGAAGGAACGCTTCAAGTCTATAGGACGGCAATCGGAAGAATCAAATCCTATCATCATTACCAAGTTCTTTGATCCTATGGGTTTTGGAACGTGGTATGTGAGTGAATATGAGCCAGACTCCAAAATTTGTTTTGGATACGTCACTGGCTTAGGACAAAACGAATGGGGATACTTTTCATTAACAGAATTAAAAGCTATTGAACGACCATTTGGAATGAAAATAGAACGTGATATCTGTTTTACAGAAGCGCGATTCAAAGACTTAAAAATTTAATAACAATTAAAAACAAAAATTATGAATGCAACTATTGTCGATGTTTTAATCGAAAACATCAAAACCGATCAAATTCTTTTAGAAGAAGTTGAAGCTAAAATCGATGAGACTAAAGAAGAAAAACGCAAAGTCGTGGATCGACTCAAGGATTACAGAAAAGACTTATCCGTCTTACTGAAATACGCAGACGATGCTCAAAAACAAAAGATTGAAGAGCTTGGTTTTGAAACTCAAGAACAGAGTAATGGACTCAACCCTATTGCTCAATCTGCTTTTGACATCATCTTAAAGGCTAAAGAGAATCAGCTCACCAATGGAGAGTTATACTTGGCTTATGAAAAAGGTTGTATTGCTAAAAAGCAACAACCTGTGAACTATACTGAGTTTAACATTAAATGCCGTACCCTTTTTAACACCCAGCGTTTGCTGCGTAAAAAAGGAAAAGATGTCAAAAATTCTCGTGAGGATATTATCTCTTTAAATGGTCGTACTCTTCCTAAAAAAGAAGTCGATACAAAATCTAAGGCGGAGACATCAAAAGCAAAAGATGATGGCAAAGGATAATTATATGGATTTTTTTGACTCCAAAGTTAAAGCAATAGACCACTGCAAATGGCTCAACTTCAAGTACCGTATCGCTAAAATTAGATTCGGGGTCATTCATGGACCCGATAATAACTGGGCGGTACTTGAAGAAGCTACTGCTTTGGAACTGGAAATGCCATTTTTAGATATCCTGCCAAAGGACTATTCTGAAATGTCCTACAAGCATCTCGATAGTATCCGTCAGGATAAAGACCCGCTTCCCCATTGGGAAAGCATAACAGGAATGCTAGCAGTCATGGATGGTGAGATTTTACGGTTTGTTCTAAAAAACCAAGTTCCTATTGATAGACTTATACGTCATGAATTGGCTCTACGCGGTTTTGATGAAAACCATCGCTGGTGTGGATTTAATAAGGCTCGTGAAATTTGGTTAAAATGAAATTCTTAACTCAAGTTCGTATTATTACTCAGGATGATTTTGAATACTATTTACAAGATTTTCCAGAAGAGTCACGAAATTTTCAGGGTTACGTTAATCTTGAATTAGGAATTTTGTTCGATGAACAATATCCTGTGATTTCTGTAAACTTTTTGACTGAAACAACAGCTGTTATTGTTTACAATAAAAGAATTTAATACTGATCAACACTTCGAAGATTCGAAGTGTTTTTTTACCATATTTTAGTATATTTAAAATGGGATTCTATTAAAGCTTGTGTGGTATTATATTCATTACCACCTCTGGTCATTCTGCCTCTTTCTGAAATAATGTGGAGATTTTTTCTCGCCCTTGATGAGAGTACGTATAAAAGTCGTTTTGCGGAAGTACTTCCTCCATCATCAAACCAGTGTGGAACATATCCATGAAGAATTCCAAAGGCGATAACAGTATCATATTCTGCTCCTTTCACTCCATGTATCGATGATATTGTTACTCCTTCTCTCTGTTTAAAGACTTTTTTAAAGCTTTCTATATTTTCAATAGAGTCGTTTCCTTCAGACTTTATTCTATCAATTCTCTTTTTTGAACTCTCAAAAAATGAATCAAAACTACTTTTCAATGTTTGATATAAATCAAGTTCAATACCAACTGCCTTGAGAAATTCATTAAAGAATTGCTCCAAGTATGTTAATCCATCTGTATCATTAAGTTGAATAGAATTGCATGTTTTCAAGATTCTTTTACTGTTGAATCCAGAGATATTGGCTCCTGAAGATTCTAAATCATCCATAACCTCTTTTGCCCACCTCAATCTTCGAACAAACATATCAGGTGATGGTTCTGTAAGTACAATTCTTGAAAGTTTGTACCAAAAATTATCTAAATCCCTTGAAAATGGAGCCATTCCAGGGCCATTAAAGCTAAAGTCAGGCATGGCTATAATAAGGCTTCGAGTGATAGGTGCGAGATGAACCCATTGTGGAGCAACTATACAAATTTCATTTGGATGAATATTTCTTTCTTCAATATTATATTTCAGTAGCCTTACAATTTCGATAACTAAGTCTGCTACATTAGTTGTTTCATCATGCGTAATTACGCTATCGTAATCTACATCGGTACTAGAAGGGATGATGGTATTTGCGTAAGTTTTGAATACGTCGAAATACCCAACTATATCTCTTGAAGAGCGATAATTATTCTCTAAATGATGGAGTTCGAATTTAAGCCCAGAAATGTTACTTAGGTTCTCAATTGAAATAGGATACCCACCTAAATTGCTATAAATACACTGGTTTGGATCACCGACGATGAAACCTATAGTTTTTCCCTTACCTGCTTTATAAATTTTTCCAATAATATGATACTGAATATCTTTAGTATCTTGATATTCATCTACCAAAATATGAGTGAAGATATTTGAAAGAGTTTCCGAAATGATTGGATGCCTTGAAAGTAGCTCATAAGAATAACTTAAGATTTGCTCGTAGTTGATAGCGTGATCCTCCCTTAAATAATCAAAATAACTAATAAGAATATTATCAATATGCACCTTTTTATTTCCTCCTTTAATTTTAGTTTGAATACCATCGATAGCAGTATAATGTTCACAATCCCATGAAGTTATACCCTGTTTTTTGTATGGCTCACAAAAAGTTGTGAGAAGTTCTTCTGACTCATGTGCGCTCAATATTCTAAATCCAAACCTTAAATCTTCGAGTAATGAAAAGTAAGGCTTTAAAATCCATTCATTGCAAAAAGCATGGATTGTCCCTATCCATAGTTGTGAAGTATCAACTCCCAATAATTCTACACGTTCCTTTATTTCCTCGGCCGCAACATTAGTATAGGTAATTGCAATAACATATTTACGGGTGTCATTAAGCATGCTTAGTTCATAAGCAATTTTGTATGTGAGAGTTCTGGTTTTTCCACTCCCAGGGCAAGCAACTAACAAAATATTAGCCTCGTTCCTTATAACAGAGGTTTGCTTTTCATTTAGTTCATCATTAGTCCAAACAAACATAACTAGATAGCTTTGAAGAAATTTAAAGCTGCATCATCTCCATAGTCTCCTTCAAAAGTGTCAATAAGGTCTGTAATATTTAGATCATCATTCAGAAACGACTCTAAGGTTGCTTTAGTTCTATCAAAACTAAGCGACTCATCATCTTCTATATTCTTATGAATTCTATAATTAACCATATCTGAGATGACAGCTTTTCCAACTTTTGGAATAGCAAAGTTTAATGCATCAGCTATATAATCAGGAATATAGGTGTTATGAGTAATATACTTGCCTAGTAAAATTGCAAACCATCCTTTGCCAAGATTATTAGCCATTGTTAAGATCCTCTTACCAGCAACCCCTACATCATCAGATTCAAGCTCTTCCTTTGCAAGTTGAATGGTTGGTTTATCTACATATACATCTCTAAGTGTCTTTGCAACTTCATGAGAGTTACCTTCTATCAAAAAGTCTACTTCAAAAGTATGGTCTGCATAGAAAGCATCAAGCCAATCATTATCTCTTACAAATTCATCAAGTTTAGTTTTTCTCTCAGCTCCTTTTATTTCGGAATTCTTACACTTACTCTTAAATTTCTTCTGAGCCTCACTGTCTCCTGCTTCAGGTGTGTAATCCACTATTGAAGCATCAAGATCTGTAATAATTGCACACTTTCTCTGAATTCTATCATTATGAAAAATTTCTGCTATGTTTTCAAAACCTGTACTTCTTACATTGATGATACTAACACCAAGTTCATCAAGACTAACACCTAGAACATTTTTAATAAGTAAAGGTACTAGCAACTCCTCAGCATCCCCTTCGACCAACATTACTCCCTTCGCAAATAAGAGATTTGTTCTAATTGCATCAAGATACCGTTCAAGTTTTTCAATCTTATCCTCACTCAGTCCTCTTGCTGGCTGAAAAGAAACAGCATGATTTCTCCTTTTACTCAAAACATTAATATTTGAAAGATTGCTGACTTCAGAAATTTGATTTGAATGGGTAGAATAAATTATCTGTGTATCACCATAGTCCAATTTATCAAATAAGGTCTTTTGAATATGTGTATGAATGTGCGCTTCAGGTTCTTCAATGAGTAAGAAATTGGCGAATGTCTCTCTTGCTTTTTGGTAGTTAAACTCCAATAATTTTAATGTTAAATAAATGAGGTTTGCACCTCCTAAACTAAGTTCATGTACAGCACCCTCGTAATCTTCATCTGGTTCGCCTATAAATAGCTTTAATGACTGAAGTAGTTTATTAGCCTCATCAGATAAGTTTGATTTGATAGTAAGTGATGATGGAGAGTAAGTTTCACCAACCGTTGATTTGATGGTATCTTTTATATTTTTTGAAACATCCAGAACATCTGGGAGTTGTTCAATTGATTCGTTTAGCTCTTTAACAGTATTTGATATTGCTGCATAATCTTCCTCATCAATATCCTCACTTTTCATTCTCAACAAGCTCAAAAGTGGGTTGGTTCGTGTATTGTGAAAATCAGAGACTACATCTCTTAAAGCTTGAATAAAAGTAAACGAAACTTCTTTTGATATAGATAGTTGGTGAGGAATTTTTACTCCTACTTTAGAAGCGTCATCTGGAAAGGTAAAATCAACTGCTTCAAAATCACCAACAACCTCTTTATATATATTTTCGTCGTTAAAATTGACGCTACTCTTTCCAGTAAAGTATGTTTCGTAGTCATCAATGGAAATTTCATTGAGGATGGCATCTCTTCCTTCTGTATCTCCATTTTGTAATTGAGCAAGTCTTAATCTTATATCTGCTTTTGGTCTGAAAAACAAATTATATGTTGCTCTATCAACGGTATTGTCTTCTATATTTCCAGTTCCATGAACAAAAAGAGCTTGTATTGCTTCATCTGGTGATAAGTCCGCGAATTCAATACTGATAATAATCCAATGCCCCCTCCAATCTCCGAGATTTCTATTGAAATCTCCTTCATTGAGCTTGTATGACATTCTCAACATATTATCATCTAAAAGGAGTCTAATCGCTCTGAAGAGATTAGTTTTTCCCGAGCCATTTTCACCAATTATAGTATTAATGCCTTTTTTGAACTCGAAGAGAGTGTTTTTGAAGTTTCTATAATTGATTAAAGATATTTTAGATATGTACATAAGAAATCATTAATTTGTTAAATAGCTTAACCATAGCCAAAGTATCCAACTCACAATAGGATAGAAGATTCTTCCTTACCTCTTCTTTTTCTCCCTCATAGTCATTTTCTAAAACTAGTCGCCCCCAAACATCCAAAGCCATAGTTCCGTTTTGAACTTCTAAGGCATCATAACTCAATTCTGGCAGAAGAACTGGTAACACTTTCTTAATTGAGGTTGAACCATGAAATCTACAGTCTACATAATCTGTTTTAAATATGTCTTCAAGGTCAAACATATTGTTATTCATATATGTTAGATAATCTTGGTATTGAGGGAGCATTTCTATCATGTCTTTATTGCGACTCTTTTCAAAACTAGCGTGCCAAGAAATAAAAGTACCTGACTTCCCTGTTGATGCTTCCATAAACTGAATAAGTTTAATAGGTAATTCCAAAACATCTGCTAAAAATTCAAAATGCTTTATCGAACCATCTTTTTGCATAGTATGAATAGAAACTTGAAAAGGAATATGCTGATGTGGTCTAACACCATCAATTCTAGGAACAGCGCTGGCATAGGTTTCATAATCAATGAAATGAAGTGGAAATGTTAATGCTGATAATTTGTTATCAATTTCCTTATGGTTAATTATAAGTTGGTTTTTTCGTACTGATTCGACTTGTAGTTGTTGCTTATCGTTCAAATGATAATCGTTTGGAATATCTTCAATAGCTAAAACATCTTGATCAATAAGTTCAATGACTTTTTTTGCTGAAATTCTGCCAATTTCATAAATACTATAAT
>JAUIFC010000190.1 GCA_030429455.1 Bacteroidia bacterium
AATATGACGGCAATAATTTCTCCAGGCAGTACGATTGGTATTCTAGGTGGCGGTCAGCTGGGTCGTATGACGGCGCTGGCGGCGGCGAACCTCGGCTATAAATCCCACATTTATTGAATCTTTAAGCCAATAATAATTATTTTTTACCACCATGAGAAAATCACCAACAGCTATTTCGCCTTCTCGCATCAAAATACGTTGGCGTATTTGTTGGTTGTATTGGTTTGCTCTTTTGTTGGACCTTACAATGATGGCCGTTTCTTCGTGGCCATCGTTGTCGTATGCAGAATTTATAGCTTCCATAATTTCGTGACCATCTATGAGCCTTACCATATCGTTTTGTTCAGCTAAATTAAATTTGAAATCCTCGTAAAAATCATACTCCAAATTGTCCCTCATTTGAGTCGCATTTTTCAAAATCCCACTGTCTAATTGTTGTCTCATGACGTTGGTAAGTTCGGCTGTAGAGACATCCACATGGTATTTTCGTTTTAAAATTTCTTGATCCAACGCTGGACTCAATTCTGCTTTTACCGGTGGTAATTGTGCAGCATCTCCAATAAGGATTAATCGGCAATTGTGGCCGCTAAATACAAATTCGACAAGATCATCTAACAACGAATTTCCAGAAAACAAGTCTTCACCAGCCGAAAAATCAGGTATCATCGATGCTTCGTCTATAATAAAAACCGTATTTCTGTATTTATTTTCTTTAGTTACAAAATCTACATTCCCTTTACTGTTTTTTTTAGGAAAATAAATGAGCTTATGAATAGTCTGTGCATTTTTGCCTGAATAATTGCGCATCACTTTAGCGGCTCTACCAGTAGGTGCCGATAGTGCAGATTTTAACCTTAGCTTGGGCAAGTTTTTGACTACAGTCGAAATAATAGTCGTCTTTCCTGTACCTGCATAACCTTTTAAAAGAAAAATTTGTTCATTTTCAGCATGAGTTAAATATTTAGAAAGAAGCCTAAGGGCGTGTTCTTGGTCGGAGGTAGGGGTAAAACTGAAATCTTTTAATAAGTTTGTGTATAACTTTTGTTCATTCATAAAAACTCGACATGTTCTTAGTCTGTTATTTGTAATAATATAAATAACTGGCTAGACTAATAATTGGTTTAGACTTTTCAAATAACTGAAATAAATTTGAAATTGATGTTATAAACTTTTAGGATTAAAAAAAAATTGTAGTTTTGTGAATAACCAAAAATAAAAATTAATAAAATGAAAGTTGTTTTTCAAGTTGTACTGTGGATTGCTATTGTTGTGTTGGGTTACCTGAATTATAAAGCTATTTATGGACCAGTAGAATTTAATAAGAAAAAGGAAAAAAGATACGCTCAAGTTATCAATAAGCTTGATAAAATAAGACAAGCTCAATTGGCACACAAAGAGGTAATAGGAAAGTTTACAAGTTCCTTTGATAGTTTAGTGCGATTTGTAGATACAGCAGAATTTACAATTACTCAACGAAGAGATACCGTGTTTTTGGATGAAGAGTATCTTAAAACCTATGGTGTAGATAAAATGATTGAAACTGTTGTGGTTGACACTTTAGGTTATGAAAAAGTGAAAGATAGATTGTTTAAAAACTATAATTACTCCAACCTTGGTAGTATACCAGGTACAATGGATCAGATTTTTGATATGAAATCTGGTTATATTGAAGTAAATAATAACAAAGTGGCAGTCTTTGAAGTAAAAGTAAATAAATCTATAGTTTTAAAAGGTTTAGACCCAGAACTGATAATACAAGAAAAACAAACGGTTTCTGTGGATGGTGTTAATGGGGCTTATATAAAAGTTGGCTCGATGACAGAAGTTAATACTAGTGGAAATTGGCCTATAAATTATGGTAAACAAGAGTAGCGATAAAACATCAGATTACCTTCAACTATCCATCTTGATTGCTCAAGATGGATTTTCTTTTTATCTGAAAAACAAAGTTTATGACCACTCTCTGTCCATACCAAAATTAGTTGTAACCGATATAGAAAGCGAAGATGCTTTATCTATTTTCAAAAAGAAGTTTGAACACCTCTATAATAAATACACTTTCGACAAAATAAAACTCTCATTTTCCAATCCCTATTTTTCTTTTGTGCCTTCCGAATATTTTGATAAATCTGCAATAACCGATTATTTAAAGTATAATATTGAGTTATTTAAAGAAGATCATATCGTTTCAGAAAAGTTGGAGAATATAGATATTCATCAAGTATTTATTCCTTTAATGGATTATCATAATCTGGTTTTAGATTATGTAGAAGAGTTGGAGTTTGAGCATTTTTCGAACAGTTTGGTTTTGTTGTGCAACTCTTTTGAAATAAATAATAATGATAAGCAGACCATTAATGTATTTGTTCATGAGAGACAACTCGAGATTATTGCATTTCAAAACGGAGAATTTAAACTGTGCAACTATTTCACTTATGATTCTGAAACAGATATAGTGTATTATATTTTGTTTTGTGTTGAGGAATTAGGCTTCGATCAAAATATTTTGCAACTCGATATATACCATTCTGTAAGGCAAACCCCTTGGAAACAGGTTTTAAAAAATTATATCGCCCATATAAACTTTGTTGAAAAGAATTTAGCCGGATTTATATCTTAGAATAATGAGAATAATTTCTGGAAAGTTTAAAAGTCGAAGATTGACTGCTCCAAAGCATTTGCCTGTGCGACCAACTACGGATAGGGCAAAAGAATCCTTGTTTAATATTATAAATAATGAGTATTATTTCGATGGCCTAAGGGTTTTAGACCTTTTTGCAGGAATTGGTTCCATATCCTTCGAATTTGCATCAAGAGGTGTTACGGATATAACGCTAGTCGATTCCAATGTCAAATGCATTGATTTTATTTCGAAAACAGCCAAAGACTTAGGTGTAGAATTGACTATTTACAACCGAAAAGTTCTTGACTTTTTAAATACGACGACCTCCGTTTATGATATCGTATTTGCAGATCCTCCTTACGATTTTTCGGATGAAGAATTTATTGAAATCATAGATGCTGTTTTTGGCAATAGACTTTTATCAGACAAAGGTGTTTTTATATTAGAACATTCTAAGCATACCGATGTATCTAGTCATTCAAACTTTATAAAAAGTAGAAAATACGGACATTCGGTATTTTCGTGGTTTGAGTAATTTAAGACTTAAAGCATATTAACGGTTGAGCTCATAATAAGGTCGTAAGTCATGAGAATGCAGATGATTTTTTTTCTCGACTAAGAAATATAAAAATCCCCCATTTCGGGGGAACTATAAGGTAACAAGCCTATAAGCCGGATTCTGTCGAGTCTTATCATTTATCTAGCCCCGATATTACTATCGGGATCAATCTACCAACCCTCCAACATCAAGCGTGCGACTTTCTAGCATTGGTTTACATGGTATTTCACCGCATAGAGTTTACCTGATTTCACTACAGCCTAACTGTACTTGCTTTCTGTTGCACTTGTCCTTGCTCAATAGGAGCCGACGGATGTTATCCGCTATGCTTGCACTATGGTGTCCGGACTTTCCTTCCCGATCCCGATAGCTATCGGAACGGGACGATAAGACGGCTTGTTTTTTCTGAATATTTGTAAAATGAAGAAGTTAGTCTTGAGCTTCTTGCTCTTCCTTAAGTCTTTTATTTTCTTTCAATCTTTCCATTAGAGATCCTCCAATCCAATAAGGTAAAATTGCTGTTAAAAAAATTAATAGCCAAAACCCAATCGTTAATATGGTTAAGAAAATTAAGAAACCTATGTATTGTTCGAATTCAAACATCTTAAATAATTTTTTCAAAAATACATTTTTTTAAATATTTATCGGATATCGGAATAATATTATTTCAACAATATTTATAAAATTGATATCGGTTAGTTTTCTTCATTTACGATTCATTATTTTTGAAAAAAATCAATACAAATGAGCTACAGAATAGAAAAAGATACCATCGGAGAAGTAAAAGTACCAAGCGACAAATTATGGGGCGCGCAAACTGAACGTTCTAGAAATAACTTTAAAATTGGGCCAGAAGGGTCAATGCCTTTAGAAATTATTTACGGATTTGCATATTTAAAAAAGGCAGCGGCCTATACCAACGCAGAACTCGGAGTGTTGCCTACCGAAAAAAGAGATTACATTGCACAAGTTTGTGACGAAATACTTGAAGGCCAACATGATGATCAATTTCCCTTAGTGATTTGGCAAACGGGATCTGGCACTCAAAGCAATATGAATGTGAACGAAGTAATTGCAAACAGAGCTCATGTTATTGCTGGAAAGGAATTAGGGAAAGGCGAAAAAACCTTAACTCCCAATGACGACGTGAACAAATCCCAGTCTTCTAACGACACTTTTCCAACAGGGATGCACATTGCCATCTATAAAAAGGTGATTGAAACCACTATTCCTGGCGTGCAACACCTAAGAGATGTATTACAGGACAGAGCAGTAGCGCTAAAAGATGTGGTAAAAATTGGTCGTACCCATTTTATGGACGCTACACCACTTACATTAGGTCAAGAGTTTAGTGGATATGTTGCTCAATTAGATTATGGCATAACAGCCTTAAAAAATACATTAAGTCACCTAAAACAATTAGCTCTAGGCGGTACTGCGGTCGGTACGGGTTTAAATACGCCAGAAGGTTATGATGTTTTGGTAGCAAAGTACATTTCAGAATTTTCAGGTATCGAGTTTGAAACCGCACCAAACAAATTTGAGGCGCTTGCTGCTCACGATGCTTTAGTCGAAACGCATGGTGCTTTAAAGCAATTGGCAGTGTCGTTAAATAAAATTGGAAACGATATCAGGATGTTATCTTCTGGCCCAAGAAGTGGGATAGGAGAAATTACCATTCCAGCCAACGAGCCTGGTTCTTCAATTATGCCAGGAAAAGTTAATCCTACTCAATGTGAAGCCTTAACAATGGTTTGTGCTCAAGTCATGGGCAACGATGTTGCTGTAAATGTTGGTGGAATGCAAGGCCATTTTGAATTGAATGTGTTCAAGCCTGTAATGGCAGCAAATCTCCTTCAAAGCGCCCAACTTTTAGGCGATGCATGTGTGTCGTTTGCTGATAATTGTGCGGTAGGTATTCAGGCAAATCAAGCCCGTATAGACGAATTACTAAATAAGAGTTTGATGCTGGTTACAGCTTTAAATACAAAAATAGGCTATTATAAGGCAGCAGAAATCGCCAATAAAGCACATGCCGATGGAAGTACGCTTAAAGAAGCTGCTCTAGAGTTAGGTTACTTAACTTCTGAGGAATTTGATGCTTGGGTAAGACCAGAACATATGATAGGAGATTTGAATAAAACTTTTTAAATGAAGCTTAAACTTATTTTTTCTAGTTTAGTTTTATGTTCAGTTTTATGGTCATGTACAAATCCTACAAAGCAAAAATCTATGAATATCGATAGATATGCTTTCGACTTGCAAGCACATCGTGGAGGAGCTGCAATCCTTCCTGAAAATAGTTTGGAAGCTTTTCAAAAGGCCATAGATTTTAGAGTAACTACCTTAGAGTTGGATGTTGTTATTTCAAAAGACTCTTTGGTTGTTGTTTCGCATGAAGCCTATATGAGGCCAGGCATGTGCAAAACGCCTGCTGGAGAATTAATTCAGGATAAAGAAGAGTTTAACCTCTTTAAGATGAATTATAGCGAAATAAAATCATTTGATTGTGGAAGCTTGGGAAATCCTAAGTTTCCCGATCAAAATAAGCTAACAACTTATAAGCCCTTACTGTCTGAGGTGATTCAGCTAACAACCGAAAATTTCAGAAAAAAAGGTAAACGGGTTTCTTTAAATATTGAAATTAAATCTTCTCCTGAAACAGATGACATTTACCATCCGAAACCAGAAGAATTTGTCAGACTCGTTACATCTACAATAAGAAATGCATCTATTCCATTATCCAAGATTACAATTCAAAGTTTTGATCAACGAATTTTAAGAGAAATGGCAAAGAAACACCCTAGAATTAAAACTGCATTTTTGGTTGAAGAGGGTAACTTACATGATAACATAACAGATTTACAAATTATTCCGTCTGTCTATAGTCCTTACTATAAGCTTTTGGATAGTGTACAAGTAAAACAAGCTCATGATATGGGTTTAAAGGTTATTCCTTGGACAGTTAACCAATTAAGCGATATGCAGAATCTTTTGGAAATGGGAGTAGATGGCTTGATCACAGATTATCCTAATATAGCAAAGCCATTGCATAAAAAGTAAGGCTGATATTGGCAATAAACCATATTAAGAAATAATTCGGATATATTTTAATTTGAAATAAACCTTTCTAATCACAAAAATCTAAAAGGGATTTTTGTGATTTTCTTATTTAAATACGGTGAGTTTGATTTATTATGTTTTACCAATATAAATCAAACTTTATTGTTTTACAGGCTTGTTATTCAGATGGATCATTTAAAATGGTTACAAAATCTGTTTGTATTTGCATATCATTTTATATGAAAATATAGAACTGAAAAAATTTCTCTACAATGGTCATCTTATTTTTGAAAAATATCAACTAAAATAGGCTTTAAACCACTAAAGAAAAATTCTACAGCGATTACCATAACAATAAGTCCCATAAGCCGCATCATTACATTATTTCCTGTTTCGCCAAGGACTTTTATTATTTTAGAAGAGCTATAAAGGATAAGATAAGTTAGGCAAATCACTAAAAATATCATGAGTATCAATACTGCTTTTTTTTCGATGCTATCTGCATCTTCCATCATGATTATAGCATTTGTAAGTGCGCCAGGGCCACAAATCATAGGAATAGCCAAAGGTGTGATTGAAATGTCGTTGACGTAAGATTTTACCTCAGAATCTTTTACTTTCACCTTATTCAGCCTGGCTTGAAGCATGTCCATTCCCATAAGGAAAAAAATCACACCACCAACAATACGAAAGCTATTAACCGATATGCCAAAAAAGTCAAACAATACATTG
>JAUIFC010000191.1 GCA_030429455.1 Bacteroidia bacterium
TTTGCATGCTGTTAACCTCGTTTTATTCAAAATGACTTTTTTCAAACTGACGCCTCTATAAATCAAGGTAACTCAGGGGGACCTATGTTTAATCTAAAAGGGGAAGTAATTGGTATTTCAAGTTACATAATATCTAATTCTGGCGGTTTTGAAGGCTTAGGTTTTGCAGTTACGTCAAATTTGGCAAAAAAATTAGTAGTTGATGGAAATCGTAGATGGACAGGTATTCAAGGATATATTCTAGATGATATAACTGCTTGGATGCTTAATGTACCCGCAAAAAGTGGAATGATAGTTGAGTCGGTAGTGAAATTATCTCCAGCTGATTTTGCTGGTATTAAAGGTGGTTTTCAAAAAGTTATAATAAATGAAGAAGAAATAATATTAGGTGGTGATATAATACTTTCAATTAATGAAATTCCTATCTCTGAAATAATATCTAATACGGATATCTTAGACAAAAAAACATACACTATAAAAATCCTTCGAGGTGGAAAAATAGAAGAAGTTATTATTAATTTCAAAGAAGAATAGATTTTTGTCTCGTCCTAATATATTGATACACTAAAATCAAGTGTACATGGAATCATCAGCACACAAAGGGTATGTAAAGCGAACTCAAAAAGACTATACGCTTTCTTTTAAACTACAAGTTGTTCAGGAAATAGAGCAAGGATTACTTTCTAGAACACAGGCCTTGAGTAAATATGGTATTCAATCTGGATCAACTATTCGTTCATGGCTGAAAAAATATGGTAATTTTGATTGGGAGAATCAAACACCAACTACAATGTCTAAAACCCCTGAACAAAAGATATTAGAGCTAGAGGCAAAGATCAAACTTCTTGAAAAGCAAAAAGCCAGAGCAGAACATATAGCCGAGCGAGCAGACAAAAAGGCTATCATCTTCGATATGATGGTAGAGATGGCTGAGAAAGAATATGATATTCCTATCAGAAAAAATTACGCACCCAAGATATCGACCAATACAGAACAAAGCACAAAGAAACAATAGTTTCTACCTGTGGATTACTTGGGGTAAACAGACAGGTATATTACAGATTAAAGCAAACACTGGTTAAAAAGCAAAACATAGCTAAACAAGTTGTAGATATGGTTTTAGAAGTTCGTATGAGAATGCCTAGAATAGGCACCATGAAAATATATTACCTATTACAAGAGCAGCTAAATGAATTAAGCATAGGCAGAGATAAACTCTTTAGAATACTTAAAGCTAATCATTTACTAATAAAACCAAGTAAAAGTTATCACATTACTACGGACTCTCACCATCGATTCAGAAAGCACAAAAATAAAGTCGGCAACCTATCAATAGAAAGGCCGAATCAAGTTTGGGTTTCTGACATAACGTATGTAGGCACACGTCAAAATCCGTATTATTTAGCTTTAGTAACCGATGCCTATTCTAAGAAAATAGTTGGACATAATCTCTCAAATAGTTTAAGCGTAGAAGGGTAACTGAATGCCTTAGAAATGGCAATTAAAAATAAACCAAAGAACACTTTACCACTAATACATCACTCAGATAGAGGTTTGCAGTATTGTTCAAATGACTATCAAAAACTACTAATTACAAATAACATAGAGACAAGTATGACCGAAAAATATGATCCTTATGAAAATGCTGTAGTCGAGAGAGTGAATGGCATATTGAAACAGGAGTTTGGAATAAGTAAAACTATGAAAAACATACAGCTAAAAAAGAAGTTAATAAAGCAAAGTATAGAAATATACAATCAAGAAAGACCTCACTTATCAAACCAAATGCTAACACCTCATCAAATGCACAAGCAATCAGAAATAAAAATGAAAACCTATAAATCAAAAATTCCTTGCATCGATATCGATGCAAGGAATTAATATTATCTTTATAATCTAATAATCTGTATCGATTATTTAGGACTAGTCAATATCTATTTAGAGGCGAGAAGTTTTTCCCGAAAGCGATTTTCAAGTCTTTGAAAAAGACGTAGTAAAATCCTATTCGGGAAGCCCAGGTGATACCACTTATCAACTAAGCCTCTCAAAAAATAAAAGGCTTTTTTTATATCTCATTTTATTAAGAAATATCTCCTGAACTGAAAGTTACTCGGGCAAAATTGACAAAAATAATGCACGATCAAGATAAAAAACCTTATACTTTGATTTAAAACTAAATAGTTTAGCTAAACAAGTATGATTCTATTTCAAAAAAAAAGTTGAAATTAAAAGTTCTTGACAAACAAGGTTCAAGGTTAAATAAATTATATATCAGTATTTTAAACGTACATTTGCCAACTCATCAGAAATGGCATTTTTGCGATTAGCTATTTCTTAATCACATTATATGTCATTTAAGTCATTAGGACTAGCAGAATCCCTTGTCAAAGCGGTAGATGTTCAAGGGTATGATTCGCCAACACCCATTCAGAAAAAAGCCATCCCACTCGTATTAGAAGGGAAAGATGTTCTAGCCTCTGCACAGACAGGTACTGGAAAAACCGCTGGATTTACGCTTCCCATGTTACAACGCCTAGCAAAGCAAAACTCAAAAAGGCGTCGGCCTGTAAGGGGTTTGGTGTTAACACCCACAAGAGAGCTCGCTGCGCAGGTACATCAAAATGTAATGGATTACAGTAAATTTCTAGACCTCAAGTCTACCGTCATTTTTGGTGGTGTTAGCCAAAACCCACAAGTATCAAGTCTGAGAAAAGGAATAGACATTTTAATAGCCACACCAGGTCGACTTTTGGACCTCAACAATCAAGGTTTACTATCCTTAAAACAAGTTGAAATTTTAGTTTTGGATGAAGCTGACCGTATGTTAGATATGGGATTTTTAAGGGATATTAAGAAAATAATGACATTAATTCCACAAAAGCGACAAACGCTATTATTTTCTGCTACATTTTCAAAAGACATAAGAAAGTTGGCCAAAGAATTTATGCATCATCCTGTTTCAGTAGAATCTACTCCGGAAAACACAACAGTTGAGGCGATCCAACAGCAGGTGTATCGTGTGGCCAAAGCAAAAAAAACCGGATTACTCGTTAAACTGATAAAAGACGGCAACTGGGAACAAGTGCTGGTTTTTACAAGAACAAAACACGGTGCCAATAAACTGGTAAAAAAACTAGGTGCTGCCCAGATAAGTGCTGTCCCTATACATGGCAATAAGAGTCAGACCGCAAGAACCAATGCCCTGAAAGGCTTTAAAAGCGGACAAATTAAAGTCCTGGTAGCCACAGATATTGCCTCAAGAGGTTTAGACATCCCGTTGCTTCCACAAGTGGTTAACTTTGAACTTCCCAATGTTTCTGAAGATTACGTACATCGTATAGGCAGAACAGGAAGGGCAGGTGCTAATGGTCAGGCAGTTTCTTTGGTGAGCGCCGATGAAACCAAATTTTTAAGTGATATTGAAAAATTGATTGGTTTTAAAATCAAAAAAGACATTATTGAAGGCTTCGAGCCTGATCCAAATGCTTCAACTGAACCTTTTAACCCTCAAAAACAACGTCAGTCGAGAAATAGGTTTAATAAACCTAAGCCTAATGCGCGAAGGTCTAAAACATGATCGGATTTGTAATTCATACAGCTGAATACTTTTAATGAGGCCATATTCGGATATAAAAGATAAAGCCTTTTAGATTCAAGCCTTCTTCTATACGCTTTCAGACTTACTCCCTTACTGCTTTGATGCTCGATTTTTCCTGACCAATGTCTTCAACCAGAAGTTTGTTTTCAAAACGTTCAGGAAGACTTACATCATGGATGTTGAGCTTTTCAATATTTCTTATTTCTAAAACAAATTCGTCAGGATACAAGGCCGGAAAAGTAGTGGATTGAGATATAGCATTGTTTGAAAACTCAAGGTATTTTATACCCTTAGCTCTTAAAATGGAGGGCTGAAAATTGCGAAATACATTATCTCTAATCACTATGCTGCCTAGCATTCTCCCTTTTCCTTTATACTTTCCACCTATGGTTATTACAGGTTGATTGGCACCACCGTAGGCCGAATCTTCAAATGTATTGCCTTGGATAAGGATATCTTGTGCACCTCCGGATTCATACCACCAGGTGTTAATCCCACCACTAATGAGTAAGGCCGACATCATATTGCTAAAGTAATTGTTCTTAACAACGGTTTTCTTAGGCGATTTAAGTAATAAGCCTCTGGCGCGATTGTCGGCAAACTGACTATTGGTGATACTCACCTCCGGGTACCAGTCCAGATTTTCTACAACAATTCCTTTTTCGACATTATCTCCTACATTTTCGTTTAGAGTTATGATGTAATAATCTTTATTAAGCCTTTGAAAGGATTCTACTGTTGCTTTGAAAGCTACCGTATCCGAGAGCTTACGATTAACAAAACCTAAAGTATCTCCTTCCTGAGCAAATTCAAAACCCGCTTGTTGAAAATGCCCAATCCTCACACCTATTTTATTTGGCTCTAACACATCTTCGACCAAAACATAAGCGCCATGAATATTAATTGCATCGTCCAATTGGTGTCTGAAATTACAGTTGTTTACATTAATTTTCCCTCTACAACTTGAAAAATGAGCCGCATCTGCTGTGGTGGAAACCATTAGATTTTTATCTGCATTTGCCAGGACATTTACACCTTCTAAAGTGATGTCTTCACTGCGCTCTCCCAATACGCCCATTCCTCCGGCATGGTGAATAGTAATGTCTTGAAGCTTAACATTTTTACTTTTTAGGATATGAAAGGCATTGGCAATACGCTCTGTTCCAAACCGTCCTTTAAAAATCATAACTTTTCCTACCGGTGGCAGTGGTCTTTTACTGCCGTGGATTCGAATTAAACCGGGTTTTAATTCTTCTGCTTTAAGTATATTCTCCTGATTTTGAGATTCGTATGATGGATGCCTGAAATCTACATAGTTTGGAAAATCCAGTTGTTCTTTATTTCTAATTTCAACAATTTCGTGTGTTTTTAGCGGCGTATATGCTGTAGTGTTGTAAGCTATGGCTTTTCGTTCAGGATCGTATAAAATGGCATGGTCTAAATTGTGCTCAAAGCCTTCTTTGATAAAAATTAATTGTTCGTTTCTTATGGTATATGGAAATTTTTGGTCTATTTGAATATCAAAAGTATTGTTTACAGAATCTTCTGCTACTACAAGCGCTTCACTATGTAGAGCCATGTGCCAATCTATACTAAGATTGGAAACAGTTACATCATGAGACTCTTCAATATTAAAAGGCATCATAACGCCATGAAAGATAAATGTTGAGTGGTTAGCATCTATAGTTAAACCCTTAAAATTCTTTATAGGAAAAGCCGTTCTGCGTAAAGAGTTATCATGATTTGTGATATATGTATATTGCTCATATGCCTTTTCAGGGTAAAAATGATACGTCCCTTTTTCGACGATTACCTTGCTGTTTTTGCATCTTGCAAAAGGCTTATCATAGCCAATGTGGCGTCTTTTTCATTTTCACCTAAATAATCACTTAATCGAAATATCTGAGCATAAAATGAAGATGACATTGCCAGACATAATACTAAAAAAGCATAATGGAATCCTTTAGACATTGTTTTGTATTTTGGTTGGTATTTAAAAATAACATAAATTATCATGTCAGGCTGCATAATTTTCACATTTGGCTGACAAAATCCTTTGATTGATCATAAGACGTTCAAAAAGAGCTGCTATCAAATCGATTTAATTATTCTAAATAAGGTATTTAAATACTAGCAAAGTCCAATATTAAAAAGGATATCTGAACTATAGTTTTATTATTGATAAAGTACTCTTCGTCCTATGCTAAAAGAGCTTAGGTTGACAATGCTCATTTAAATATTGCACTATTACCACAGCTTTAATTCTAAAACATGACAGATATCATTCAGCTGAAATACAAACTATTAGATATTTGTAAATCATAGATTGTCTTAGCTCCAATAATTTAACCCAACTAAAATATTGTTGTATAGACTTAAGTTAAATTGAATAGTATGGAGTTTTTTTGGACCAATAAAGCGATAAACACAACAGGTTTTCTATATATAAATTATGTCAAATATCAAAATCTAATTGTATCAGGCAAACACATTTATATTAAAAGAGATTGGGGTAATATTATATTTTCAGGTGAATTGTATTCTGATCAAAATCCAATTAAATCCACAGAAAATCAACTAATTGAATGTGTTGAAAACGAGAACGCCGAAGCTGTTGCAAACTTAAACGGCAAGTTTGTATGTATTGTTCAATATGAAAAGGAGGTATTTGTCTTACGAAATCAAACGGGTTATTACACGCCTGTCTATTACAATAAAGATTTTTTCAGTAATTCATTTGACCTTATTCGTAAAAGCGGTAGCCTTGATCTAGAATTGAATAACGACGCCATAAAATTATTTTTAAAACAAGGTTATATAGATGCGCCTAAAACTATTTTTAAAGGCATAAATAAACTTTCGGCTTTCGAATATGTGAAATTTTACTCTAACAAAGCTGTTGTGAACAAGACTTTAAATTACGATAAATTTATTTCCAAAGCAGGCACTTATACATCTTCTTTAGACCATGCGGTTTCCGATTACGAAAAATTACACAAACAAGCCATTTTAAACAGAATAGAACATAAAAAAAACATATCCATTCTTCTAAGTGGTGGTTTTGATTCTGGCGGCAACCTTTTCGCCCTTAGAGATATTTACAAAGGTGATATCACTGCATTTACGGTTGGCTTTAAAAATAATGCACATTCAGAATTACCGCAAGCTAAACTTATGGCAGACACTTTTAATGCCAAACTTATTCCACTTTATCTAGATGGTAGTGAGATAAACGACTTACCCAAAATGCTTACAGCTTTCGAAGAACCTTATTTTGAGAATGG
>JAUIFC010000192.1 GCA_030429455.1 Bacteroidia bacterium
ATTTCAAATCAGCTTTTGCTAAAGCTAAAGGAAGTGCTTTGGCAGGAGCAGTCGTGAAATGCTCAGGTTTTTGAGCAGCATCGGCGTAACTAACAATACTTGCTAAAATTGGCAAACCAAGCGACTCGGCCTTTTCTTTACTCATTAATACAACAGCTCCAGCACCATCATTTATAGTTGAAGAGTTTGCCGCAGTAGCTGTTCCTTCCTTTGTAAATGCTGGACGTAATGCAGGCACTTTTTCAAAACGTATATTTTTAAATTCTTCGTCTTCAGAAACTATAATTGGCTCTCCTCTTCGTTGAGGAATTTCTACTGGAACAACTTCGTCATTAAATAGTCCATTTTGCCAAGCCTCTGCAGATCGCTTGTAAGAATTTATGGCAAATGCATCTTGCTCTTCTCTAGATATGTTGTGATCATTTGCGCACAAATCGGCATAAGTACCCATGGCTACGTTTTCGTAAACATCTACAAGGCCATCCCTTTGCATGCCATCTACCATTGTCGATGGGCCAAACTTTTTGCCACTACGTAAATGTAAATAATGAGGTATTTGACTCATGCTTTCCATTCCGCCAGCAACAATGACGTCATTATCTCCTAAGGCGATGCTTTGGGCAGCTTGCATGACTGCTTTCATACCACTTGAGCAAACTTTGTTGACAGTAGTACAAGGTACAGTATCAGGAATTCCAGCTCCAAGAGCGGACTGTCTAGCAGGCGCTTGACCGTTATTGGCTTGTACAACATTGCCCATTAAGACTTCTTGAACTTCACTTGGATCCAAGTTGATTTTATCTAACGCACCTTTAATGGCTATGGCTCCTAATTCTGTCGCAGGTATTGAGGATAATGAACCCATAAAACTCCCAATTGGAGTTCTTGCTGCACTTACAATAACAACTTCTTTCATAGAGATAATTTTTTTGCAAAATTAAGAAATATCTAAATACTATGTAGTTTGAAGAAGTGTTATTAAGGATAATTTAATGAAAACAGTTTTTTTTAGTAGAAATCACAATAAATGCAAGTTGCTATTTTTCTGTATTTTCATCAAAAAATGCTTTGTAGTGGTTATATCCCTCAAAAATATCTCTGACATAATAATAAGGTTGTTTTGCTCTTACATAACCGTATTTTATGATTTCCATTCTGTAATATTCAG
Organism: Bacteroidia bacterium; assembly: GCA_030429455.1. Taxonomy (GTDB): domain Bacteria; phylum Bacteroidota; class Bacteroidia; order Flavobacteriales; family Flavobacteriaceae; genus Psychroflexus. Next base: position 1,169 of record JAUIFC010000192.1, read on the forward strand.
GTTTGTCGAGTTTAAGCAACGCGACCTCGACATTTGCATCCCAAACAAATGGATTTAAATTTAAATGCATTGCCATTCGTTGTGCATCCAAAACATGACCCAGTCCAGCATTGTAAGATGCCAAAGTAAATTTTTGACGCTGAATTGTATCGGTAACTTTGTCAAATTGATCAAATAACTGTGAAAGGTATTTTGTGCCACCTCGAATACTTTGTTCAGGGTCTGTTGGGTCTGTAATATTTAATTCGTCGGCTGTGCTTGGCATGATTTGCATGATTCCTCTTGCACCAGCCCAAGATTCGTCAGAGGATTGAAACTTAGATTCCTGATAAGCCACAGAAGCTAATAATCTCCAATCCCAACCTATTTCATTGGCATATTTTACAAAAATAGCATCGTAAGGACTTATTTTCTTTTCATTCAAACTGAAAAATTCACTTTTTGCTCTTCTTCTAAAGGAACTTTTATTTTTAAAATACTTATTGTAAATCAATTTGTAGTCAAGTGTCTTTTTTTCTCTTTTTAACCACTGATTTAAAGTGTCTTGAAGTTTCGTTGTATTTTTTCTTAAACCCCAACCGATGCGTTGTGAGAAACTCATTTTGGTTGATATATCCAGATTGGGATAATCTGAAGCATAAATCGAAGCTATGTTTTGATCGGCAATCGTGTACTTGATATTTCCTGATGAGATGTTTGCAAAAATTTCGTCGGTTGTCATATTTCCTGGAATAGAATCGATATGAATGATTCCGCCGACTTCGTTGTTTAAATTTTTTAACCGTTGGTAATAGGATGAATTCTTTTTTACAGAAACAGAATCACCGATTAATTGAATGGGGTTGGTAATAATCTGTTCTTTAATTTGGTGAAGTTTTAGATTTCTCCAGTTTTTTGGTTTTTGCTGGACTAAAACTTGATGCGAAATATATAGAGGATCACTGAAATCGATAAATTTTTGTCGTTCTTTGGTTATGGTATATCCGTAAGCTATTAAATCTCCGTCGTTCTTATTAAGCATTTCGACAAGTTTGTTTTCGTCTCGGGCTATTATCATTTCCAACTGTAAATCGAGGTGTTTGGCAAAACGTTGTAGGATTTCGTACTCAAATCCCATGGGTTGTCCTCTGTATAAAAAATATGTGGTACCGCTGTAAGTGGTTATAGCCTTTAACGTATCACTTTTAATGATGTCTTCAAGTAAGCGAGGTTTAATCGTTTCTATTTGAGGTTCTGATTGTGTGTCATTGGTGCATCCAATAACAATTAAAACACAAAGAGCACAAATTTTCAGGAAAGAATTCATAAACAATTTAGAATGAGATTGAAGACTTCATCGTCTGCTAATTTATTCGATTTTTTCAAAAATATAACCACCGTTTTCAGCACCCCAAACGTAATTGCCTTTCTCATCAAAACCTCTGTCCCATGATAATACTTTGTTTTCAAATATTTCCACTTCGCTTCTGGCATAGCTAGCGCCTCTTAGGCTACTTGCACAAGTCGTATCTCCAGTTTTTCCTTTAAAGTGGTTTTTGCCCATACGTTGTAAAAGCACTTCACAGCCTTGCTTTAAAATCACATCTGCTGGGCGAATACTATCAAAGGCTTTGGGCGTTTTCCATTTGCCTATCCAAAGCGAATCGGCTTCGATCGTGTAAATCGAAGAACTGAAAATGCTATCATTTACGCGTTTTACTTCATATATTCTTTGACGATATGGTCTGTTTTGCATAACGTTTAATGCCTGTTCCACATATAGAAAATTCCCCTTATCTTCCCAAATGGGATACATATGAAGGGAAATATTGTAATATGTCGAATCTGAAATGGATTGTTTTTCAGAATTAAAAGAACCTTGCATGAGAGAAAATAATTCATCAAGTTCTGTATCCACTTTTTGAGTGTCTATTTTTTCTGAATTTTTACAACTTATAATTGTCATTGAAATCAAAAGCGATAAAAGTATATGTTTCATATTCATAAGTTTTAGTTTAAACTGTATCTGTTTAAAATGCTTTTAAATTTGTTTTTTACATCTGATGCAGCATCAAAAAGCATTTGTTCGTTGGTTGGAAAAGGGATTAAAACCCCTTTTGTAAGTTCTAATTGTTCTTCTGTAAGGCCTCTTTCATCTCCGTCGAATATGGCAAACTTATTTTCAAATACAAATTGACTGTCTAATTTGTAAGACTTCATTTGTTGGTTTGAGAGTAAATCAAAATATTCGACTTGTGCCCCAATATTTACCAATTTTGATTGGGTTATGGTATTCAATACACCTTCTGTTTTTACATTTCTCGTGTATGTTACATCTTTTCCATTTTCATCTTTTATAACCTTGCCGTCTCTATCTAATTGTTTTTCTGTAATTTGTATTACTTTTTCAATGTCTTCTTCTTTTTCATGTATCTGATCAGGAGAAAAATTGATGTTTTCAAAAATCAGGTTTATTTGATACCTGTATTGGACATTATCCATGCTACTCGTATGAAATATTAACCATTCGTCTTTGATAGTATTCAGGTTAAGGTCTAATATGTCTTTCTCCAAGCGTTTGGGAATTATCATTTCTGTCGCATTCACCGATTTGATAATGACCATATCGGTTCCTTTTGATTTGGCTTCTTGGCTTAGAACATTAGAATCTTTAAAACCTGGTGAGATGATGTCAATCTCTTTAAATGTATAAAAAGCCTCTCTGTAGGATGGTTTCTGATTCACCTTCATTAACTCAATGGCTTGATTGTAAAGCTGATTGACGTAGCGCTCTTTTGAGTTGAGAAATTCGTTTGAAATATCTTCTAATTCAAATTTCAGCTTTTTTTTGCCTGTATAAAGTGGTAAAACTGGCTTTATAGCGTTTTGAACAGCTGTAAGTTCTTTATAGGTGTAATAGATCTCACTAAGATTATCGGATAGCTGATCTTTTTCAAGAAATGCAATGTGTTCCAATTGTTCAGTTTGGTATTTGTCAAATGCCTTTTGAAGAAGTATTTTCTGTTCTTCGGTTTTGTTATTTTTTCTGGCTTTAGCAATTTGGTCGAGTGCTTTATGGATTGCAGAATAATAATCACCACTTAATATGGCTTGCTCTACTTTTTTGGTAGAATTACAACTGATCAAAAAAGTGATAAGAAAAAAACAAAATAGTTTTTTCATTGTATTGAATTTACTCAAAAATACATGAATTTTTCAAATATAGAAGGTTGTGTAAATACACAAATTAACAGTTAGTTGATTTTAGGCAGTACCTACAGATATTTCTGGGATTTAGCGAACGCGAGTTTAGCTTATCCAACTTTGTATTTCATAACCTAAAATGCAAAATGTACATCATGAAGCATTTATTTAGTTTAGAATTACTATAAATAATTTGATAATACGCTGATATCTCGAAATCTGCTTTAGCATTTTCTTAAGAATATTTTGAAATATGACTTAAATCATATTTTAAAGTACATCACTCAAATATTTTTGAAAAAAAAATTAGATGGAAATCATTTACGGTCTTCTTGCAGTGAGCACAACAGTTGCGATTTTCTTTTTTGTTCTTTTTTTAGTTTCTGTAAAAAAAGGACAATATGATGATAGTTACACACCTTCGGTGAGAATGCTTTTTGATGACGAATTGGTAAATGAAGAGCCTGAAGAACACAAACTAAGTAAAAAAGAAACACATTAAGTTATGGAATTAGAAAGGTTTTATTACGACAACAAAATTGTCAAAAACTTTATCTACGCTACCATTATATGGGGTGTAGTTGGGATGTTAGTGGGCTTATTGGTAGCCTATTTGTATTTGTTTCCTAATTTAACCGAAGGTATTCCTTGGTTAAGTTATGGAAGATTAAGACCGCTGCATACAAATGCAGTAATTTTTGCATTTGTTGGAAATGCTATTTTTGCTGGTCTTTATTACTCCACACAACGATTGCTTAAAACAAGAATGGCAAGTGACTTTTTAAGTCGTTTTAATTTTTGGGGATGGCAATTTATCATCGTTTGTGCTGCCATTACATTACCTTTAGGATATACCACATCCAAAGAATATGCAGAACTAGAATGGCCAATAGACATCATGATTGCTTTAGTTTGGGTAGGATTTGGAGCAAATCTTATTTGGACAATGTTGATTAGACGCCAAAGGCATTTATATGTTGCCATATGGTTCTACATCGCTACTTTTGTTACTGTTGCTGTGTTGCATATTTTTAACAGTTTGGCATTACCAGCAGATTTCTTAAAGAGTTATTCTGCCTATTCTGGTGTGCAAGATGCCTTAGTGCAATGGTGGTATGGGCATAATGCAGTAGCTTTTTTCTTGACTACGCCATTCCTTGGATTAATGTATTATTTTGTGCCTAAAGCGGCAAATAGACCAGTTTATTCCTATAAGCTTTCTATCATTCACTTTTGGTCCTTAATCTTTATATACATTTGGGCTGGTCCTCACCACTTATTGTACTCAGCTTTACCAGATTGGGCTCAAAATTTAGGTGTGACTTTCTCAGTCATGTTAATTATGCCTTCTTGGGGTGGTATGATAAATGGTCTTCTGACGCTTCGTGGCGCATGGGACAAAGTGAGACAAGATCCGATTCTTAAATTTATGGTTGTAGCTATTACAGGTTATGGTATGGCTACTTTCGAAGGGCCAATGCTTTCTCTCAAGAATGTAAATGCCATTGCTCACTTTACCGATTGGATCATTGCACACGTTCATGTAGGCGCCTTGGCATGGAATGGATTCTTGACTTTTGGTATGTTGTACTGGTTAATACCAAGGTTGTATAAAACAAAACTGCATTCTGTTGGCTTGGCAAACGTTCACTTTTGGTTAGGAACTTTAGGTATTATTTTATATGCTTTGCCGATGTACGTCGCAGGATTTGTGCAAGCATTTATGTGGAAGCAATTCAACCCAAGTGGAACTCTAGTTTATGGTAACTTCCTTGAAACCGTTAACGAGATCATGCCGATGTATATGATGAGAGCTGTTGGAGGAACATTATATCTCTTGGGATTATTTGTGATGCTTTATAATGTGATTAAAACAGTAAAATCTGGAAGTGCAGTTGAAGACGAACTAGCCGAAGCAGCTCCACTTGTAAGAATTACGAAAAGACAAAAAAGTGAAGCGTTCCATAGCTGGTTAGAGCGTAAGCCTGTTAAATTAACATTGTTATCTACAGTGGCCATATTAATAGGAGGTATGGTCCAAATTATACCAACCATTTTTGTGGATGAAAATATTCCAAAAATTAGTGCGGTTAAGCCATACACACCTTTGGAATTGGAAGGTAGAGACTTATATATAAGAGAAGGTTGTGTAAGTTGTCACTCTCAACTTGTAAGACCTTTTAGAAGTGAGGTAGAGCGTTATGGTGAATATTCTCGAGGAGGTGAATATGTTTACGACAGACCTTTCCTTTGGGGCAGTAAACGTACTGGACCAGATCTACATAGAGTTGGAGGAAAGTACAACGATAACTGGCACTTTAAGCATATGCTTAATCCTAGTATCACTTCACCAGGGTCTATTATGCCTAAGTATCCATGGTTAATAAAAAATAAATTAGACACTGGAAGTCTCGAATCTAAG
>JAUIFC010000193.1 GCA_030429455.1 Bacteroidia bacterium
TGATAAAACTTAAGAATAAATGATGTACTATCTTTTTAGTTTACTTTTCTGAAATGAAGATAACAAACTAACTTTATCCTCTTCGTCTTCTTCTTTCTAAGGATTTATTTCGATTTTGATTTTTTTGCCCTCTTTTTTTTGAAAATGATCCTTTATCTTTATGAGGTTTCCTTCTATTTTTCGTACCAGATTCTTTGCTTTCTCTTGTAATTTCGACACTAACAACACGGCCATTGTATTCAAAATTTTCAAAGGCCTTAAGCACTTGACGCTCCTTTGATTTATGGGTATTGAAAAAAGAAAAAGTTTTCATTACATCTACCTTACCAATGTCGTCCCTGCCCATATTAAGTTCGGCTTTAAGAAAATCTTTCAGAGACATCCAGGTGAAACCATCTTTTGCACCCAAATTGATAAAGTACCTGTGTTCTTCACCATGGGATTTTTTTGATGAAGATTTTTCGCTTCCTTTGGTCTGCTCAATTTGTAATAAACTTGGAGCCTGTTTGTAATAATCGTAAAACCTAGAAAACTCGACACTAAAAAACTTTTTAATCAGCTCATCTTTGTCAAAGTCTGAAAGTTTCTCCAGTATTTTTGGCAAAATGAAATCAATATTATGATTAACCTCTGTATTCTTCACTTTTTCAGCGAGATAAAGGATTTGACTTTCACATATTTCTTCAGAAGTTGGTAACTTTTCGGAAGTAAATTGTTGTCCAATTACCTTTTCTATTGCTTTAATTTTACGCAATTCACTTTTAGTCAAAATCACAAAAGATTGACCTGTTTTTCCCGCTCTACCTGTCCTACCAGAACGGTGTGTGTAGATTTCAGTTTCATCTGGCAATTGATAGTTTATCACATGTGTAATATTGTCAACATCAATTCCACGAGCGGCAACGTCTGTAGCAACAAGCATCTGTACTTGTTTGTTTCTAAAGCTTTTCATAACCAAATCACGTTGATTTTGGCTTAAATCACCGTGTAGAGCTGCTGCATTGTAGCCATCTTCTATCAGCTTTTCTGCTATACGTTGTGTATCTCTTTTTGTTCTGCAAAAAATAACGGCAAACACATCTGGATGTGCATCAACCAGCCTTTTAAGCGCATTATACCTGTCTCTCGCACCTACAATATAATAAGAATGGGTTACGTTTTTTGTAGAAACATTTTTCTTACCAATCGTGATTTCGACAGGTTGAGACATAAATTTTCTCGCAATCTGAGACACTTCTTTTGGCATGGTTGCACTAAACAACCATGTACTTTTGGCTTTTGGACTGTAAGATAAAATTTCGGTAATATCTTCATAAAAGCCCATGTTTAACATCTCATCGGCTTCGTCAAGTACGCAATATTGGATTTGAGAAATATCGATAATATTTCGGTTTATCATGTCCTTCATTCTGCCAGGAGTGGCCACTATAATGTGTGCTCCCCTATTTATTTTTGACGCCTGATCTGTAATACTTGCACCACCATAAATAGCAACAACATTTAAGTTTTCTTCGTACTTGGAATATTGCTTTAATTCATTTGTAATTTGCAGACATAATTCACGAGTTGGTGAGAGAATTAAACCTTGCGTAATTCTGTTACCAGTATTTATAAGCTGAATCATTGGAAATCCAAATGCTGCTGTTTTTCCAGTTCCAGTTTGGGCAAGTGCAACCAAATCTGTTTTCTGATTTAATAAAATAGGAATGCATTGCTCTTGAACTTCACTTGGTGTTTCGAAACCTAGATCTTGAATAGCATTTAGAAGACTTTCATTTAAGCCTAAAGGAGAAAAATTGGACATATTTTTGAAAATGAGCGCAAAGATAAGGTTAATAAAATGATATACACTAGGTTAACCTTTATTTCACTCTTTTTATTTTTAAAACTAAAATTATAGACTAAAATTTTAATTGAAAAAAAACAGTAATTTCTTTCAATTTTGAATTAAAGCTAGTTTATTCGATGATTAGTTTTTTTGTGATTTTTAAATTTTTTGAAGAAATTTCGACTAAATAAACCCCAGAGGAAAGCTTTGAGACATCTATCTCATTTTCAATTGTTTCAACAGCAGATAGTTGTTTATTCATGACATTTTGCCCCAAAATATTGTAAAAATTCAGATTCAAATCTATTCCTTTCATTCTATTATAGGATAAATATAACTTTCCAAAACGCGTTGGATTTGGAAATAATGAAAGCTGTTCTTCTAAAACTATTTCTTCTAAACCTAAAGTCGTATTTTCAAAACTTAAACTAAATCTGTCTGAAGCGATACTTTCAGGAATGTTTGTATCGACAGTAAATGCGTAGGGCTGATTATCTTCAATTAATGTTGAAGTATTTAAATAATTATCAACGAGATAAACTTCAATCGTATCATCCCAGTTTTCAGTTGCTAATCTAAATTCGTATTGATTACCTTGATAATTTTCTATGTAAAGAGCAATAGCATCATTGGTTTGAGGAATATCTCTTCGATCTATAGCAAGTAATTCATTATTATATACTGAAGCAAAATTCAACACTTGATTAGAAAATTTATAAGAATCAAATTCATCAATAGCATTATTTGCTCCTGCTTCAAATCTAAATTTTATAACATCAATATTTTCATCTAAAGCATTGTACAAGTGTAAATTAGCGATCGAAACATTAGCAATACTGAATACAGTAGTCAAATTTCCATCTGTTTTTTTGTCACTTTCAGAAAACTGTACTGTTGGATTTGTTGTTACAGTACTCAAATTGCGAACAAAAAAACTTTGACCAGGTTGTATCATGGCATTTGCTGGTTCTGTTGTGGCATCAATACTTTCAAATGTTCCAAAAGGATTATCTATTGTTGATGTAGGATTAAACATATGAAAGGAGTTGCTATTTACATCGCCTGTAAAAGCTATTTCATTGAAATCCACTATGGCTTGGTATGGGTTACCAATCAAACTGTATTCTCCTCCAGTGGTATTAATTTGTAATGGTGTACTTGGGTAATTACCAATATGTAATTCTCCAGTTGCTTTTAGCGTTGTTTCGTTGGGCGTTGGAGAATTGTTTGTTAAATCTATGGTTCTGTCTCCTCTGATAAACAGTGCGTAAGACTGACCTGCTTGCAAAATGTTCGAATTTGTGTTTGTAACTTCTTCATAGGCACCTGTGGCATTATTAAAGGTAAACATAGAAGGATTATTACTTTCGGTATTATCAAATCCATTAGCACTTCCTCCATTTCCAGTAATATGTGTGCCTATATTATTTTCAAAACCATTATCGCCAGCATTAAGACCGTTTTGTTGCCAATTCTCTCTTATTGAACCACTTGTTGTGACAGGTAAAGCTACAAATCTAAATGCCCGATTTGCAGACATATACCGTTCTACAGTGACATCGCCCGAAATACTTATTCCAGTAGCATCAGCTAATTGTCCAGTTCCTGAAGCATTGCTTTTAAAGGTAACGGCCGACGTAAGATTGGCTTGCAAATCTAAAATTCCATCAGAGTTAACAGTCACTTGGCTTAAGCTTGTAGGATTAGTTAAAGTTGCTGTACCATTGCTGATTTCCAAAGAAGCCCCAATTAAATCGCCTTCATAGGCTATTAAATCTATTCCGTTAGGGCTTACAGGTGAGAAACCATTTGTATTGTCATAGGTATAGGTTAGGCTTACTACTTCTATCCCAAACGTACTGGCTGAAGAATTTGGGAGTCTATCGACTTGAATATAATAAGTCTGTCCTGAGTTCAAACCTTGTAAGTCTAGAACGGGCATTTGTTCGATATTAACTTCCCTCCCATCATCTTGATCAAAACCTACCTGAGTAAAAGTTGCAAAGTCAGTGCAATCTGTCGCTGTATAGACTGCTATTTCAAGATCATCGGATTTTGCACCAACAATATCAGTGGTAATCCGAACATCTCCAAAGCTTGGTGCTTGAAATGTAAACCACACAGAGCCGTCAACACCATTGTCCAAATTCGTATTTGGTTCATTGGTTTGAGAAGTTGCTGCTTTGATGGTATAAGCATCGCCTGCTGAAGTTTGGTCGATTGTTAGCGCAATTGCATTACATGCATCATCGTTTGCTGGTGCTGCAGTAGGTTCTTTGATTTCTAAGTTATCTATGCTGATGTCGTCTATTAATATTCTTCCCCCATTTCTTTGAAATCTTATTCTAAATAAACTGTTTAGACCAGTATTAAGTTCATATGATTTATGAACCCAGAATTGTGACAAATCTATTGGATCAATACTATCAAGTAATATCCAATCGCTTCCATTCCAATATAAAATATCAAGATTTTCTGTTGGTTCTGCCAATTCTAAACATCCATTTCTAATGTCAAAACTCACCTCTATAATAGATTCTGAACTGACATCAACTGGAGACGAATCTATGGAGTGAAATCCTCCTGTTAGTCTTAAATAGTTACTTGTATTTATACCACAATTAGATCTGATATCAGAAAACTCCTCATCACTTTGTACCCAACAACTGGGTAATGTGTTGCTTGAGTTAAAATTCACTACATAAGGAAAAGTAGATGGATTGCATAAGGTAGAGAATGACGTTAATTCTGACCACTCACTTGTATTTCCTGACCCACAGTTTGCTCTAACATATATAAAATAGTCAGTATCCACAGATAGACTAGAAAGATTGAGGTTTGTTATTCCAGCTGCAACAGAAGTTGTGGGCAAAGTGGATTTAGCAGGTATTACTCCAGTAGTATTGTAGTATATATCATATCCGCTGCTTGGTAAACTCACTGATGGATTCCATGATACTTCTGCTGTTGTTGTGTTAATATCAGAAACTTTCAAATTCTGAGGCGCACTACAAAATGAACTTACATTTGTTATTCCCGTAACTATTAGGCTAAAATTTTGACTTTGATTTGTTAATGTTCCTTTATGGTTTATTGTTAGTGTATAAGTTCCACTTGGATTTGAAACATCTATCCTTTCAAAATTGTCAACATCGTTAGAAGAATTTTGAGCATTTGTATTTACACCAGTTAGTTCCCAAGGGTAAAAGGTATTTGAATTTTGGGTTATTGTAATATCCAAATCATTAACCAAAACAGGTGTGGAATCATTTAAAGCAACAGTCCAAGTATCAGCAGGATCTGTCCAAGAAATGCTAGCTAATAAATCATTGATACCATCTGACTCTACATTAATTGTATAGGTTTCTCCATCGTACAAAACTATTTCTTCTATAATTGCAGATGTGCCTTTATCTGTTATCGTTTCAGCAGCTCTTTTAGCATTGAGTAAGCCCCAACCAAAATTTGCATCTGGACCAGTTATTCCAGCATCATCAGCAGTATGCAAAGCAAGTCCCTTTAACGTTGACGCGCGCATATAAGTGTTGTATAAATCATTATAATGCTGTTGCAATAACAAAAGCGAACCAGTTACATTTGGTGCTGACATAGACGTCCCATTATAAGTAGCATATGAACTATCTGATGTGGCAACCGATGAAGTAACAGTCGTTCCATTGCCAGTTATATCAGGTTTTATCCTGTAATCATCGCTTGGGCCTTGACTGCTTCCTGAATTTATACTCACTGAAACCAAATCGCCGTTAGCATCTATAGTTGCATCTTGGGCATTTGCCACCACCAAATTGTTCTTTGAAACACCTTGATCTGTCAGTTTATCAAATTCAGGATTACTTGGATCTAATGGAGATCCATTAAAAGTATCAGTTCCTAAATTTCCTGCGGATACGACCATCAAGTAAAATGGAACATTATATAGTATTGTGTCCCACTCATAAGCTCCAAAGGTATAACCCCCAAAAAAATAATCGTCAAGATTAATTGCTTTAAGACTATAAGAATGGTTAGATATCAACATACCTTGAGACGCTTCTAATGCGACTTCTGCAACATCATTTGTCCATTTATAACTAATCACATTAGCTTGGCTTGCCATACCTTTTGCCAGAGAGTAAGTACCAGATGCACAAATGGTACCAGTAACATGTGTTGCATGGCTGTCTAACTGCAATCCACCCTCGGCTGAAACATCCCCAAGACTTACTCTATCTGTTCCACCAGAACCATCATATTCTTGATGTGTGGTTCTTGCATGTCCTCCATCCCAAACATAAGCGGTCATGTTTTGGCCATCTAAACTTAAACCTAAATTTCCACCAGTATTTAAATAATTTGTTCTTGTAGATATTGCAGCATCTAAATTGTCTGTTTTATAAAATAGAAGTGTTCCGTCTTGAGTTATTCCCTGAAGTTCTGCATAACTGCTATCTGCTGTGTAATAAGACGTCTCTACTCCTCGTAGTTTTGCAACATCATAGGCTCTTTGGCGATTTATTTTATGATAATCCGAAAACTGTTTTGTTAGTTCAGCTAACTTTTTGAGGTCGTAATTTTTTGTAATCTCTCTTCGCTCTTGTAAAGTTTGTGAAACCGCATGTGAACTGAAAAATAAAAGAAACAAGATTAATAATCCATAATTAAATACTTTTTTCATAAAATAACATCTAATTTTGATTGTAAGTTAAAATCAATACTAACTAAGCTACGATTTATTTCAATGCTAATGCAAGATAATTATTTTTCAGCCCTATTGAACTCAGTTAAATGTTAAGACTTTTGATTTCAATGAACTTTCAATCATTGATTCATCTGGTAGAGCTGTTCTTATATTGAACTTACACTTAAGACAAACCATTTTAATAATTTGTATATCAATATTTTAATGAAAAAGACTGAAAGTAAACTATGTCCA
>JAUIFC010000011.1 GCA_030429455.1 Bacteroidia bacterium
CCTACATTAACCACTCCCGAAGGCTTTGATTTCAAAACTCATAATGATGTACAAATCACGATAAATGATGAGAATAGCGAAGATAATCCGATTTACAAAGTTTATACGGAATTTAGAACACCACAAGATGGAGATGGTATTCAATTAAGTTATGACGAAATTCTTAGCGATGGTATTGTATACAAGCAAAAATTTTCTGGAGCTGTAACAAATGGTCTGCTCAACAAAACTTTACAGGTTCCGACATACAGCGACAAAGTTTTTATAAGACGTAAAGGACCTGATGGTTTTACGGATTACACAGAAGATATCTTAGGAAATTCAGTATCAATTTCACACAATAATGCGTCCAGACCTTTTAGTAACTATAAATCAAGTAACACTTTCCCTAACAATGGTACAATGACGGAAGATGTATTTATTAACGGAAACCTTTTGCACAGTGGTAATGTAAACACAAACGGGCATGATCTTGAAGTAACAGGTAGTTTATCTATTACGGGAGGTCAGATAAATTTATCAGGTCAAACAACTATAAAAGCTAATATCGTTTCTATATCTGTTGCGAATTTAAATTTAAACGGTGGTTCGATTTATGGAGATATAGTTCAAATAAGCGCAAATACAATTAATGGTCCAGGCTATATCTATTATTGTACTTCTGAAGCTTTATCTGTCGGAAATATAAATCAAAATCAACAAGATTCAACTGTGCAGCAACAATGCTCAGATGATAGTGATGGTGATGGTGTAAACGATGTAGACGATGCCTATCCAGATGATGCAGACAAAGCTTTTGAAATATTTGGTCCAAGCCCAACGGGTTACGGCATGCTTGCTTTCGAAGATTTATGGCCATCTTTTGGAGACTACGATTTTAATGATGTTGACGTAAGATACCGAGTAACAGTTATTTTAAATGCTAACAACGAAGCCGTTCAGGTAGATTTCTTACTCAGTACGGAAGCTAACGGCGCAGGCTTTATCAATGGTTTTGGCATCGAATTGGAAGGTGTTGCATCCTCTTTAGTTCAAAGTGTTTCTGGCACAGTGTACACCGAAAGCTATATTAATTTAAACTCTAATGGTACAGAAGCTGGTCAACAAGACGCTGTAATTATAGCTACAGACAATCAAAATAATCTGACAGATGAAAGAACAATTTCAGTTGTTTTTAATCAACCAGTAAACACTAGTCAACTAGGCGCGATTCCTTTTAATCCATTTATCATAAAAAATTCTGTAAGAGTTAACGAAATCCATTTACCGTTTTATAACCCAACGGATTTAGGAAGCAACACTTCGCCTCAATTTACAGGAGCTAGTCGAGACCTAGATGGAGATTACATCTCTGAGGATGGTTATCCTTGGGCATTAAATATTATGGAAGATTTTTATTTGCCTAACGAAAAAGTAAGAGTAGAGGACGCCTACAACTTTTTCACTGCATGGGCCATCTCTGGAGGTTCTAATAATCCAGATTGGTATAAAGATTTACCAGGGAATATAAATTTAAACCTTGTTCAAGATTAAAAAGATCTAGAGTTTAAGTACTAAAACCTACATGTGATTGTACTCGACTCGATGTAAACGACCTAGCGGCTTAGTAAAAAAATCTTAACGATTTTAATTAATCAAAAAATCCTTGCATCTACAACTTGATGACAAGGATTTTTTTGTGGCCTTGTTTTAAGGAGACGCAATGTCCAAAAACAGATTTGTTTTCAAGTCCAATTTCATGCCTTAAAGACGTGCTTTTTGATGGTTTTGTAAGCCAACAACCCGATATAAAATTGAAGTACTAATGTAAAAATACATAAAACCAAAAACACTTGTAAGGACAGAATTAATTCTAAATTCTCATATAAATGAAACGCAAAAACAACAATAAAAGCGATGAGAAACGACCTGTAGTTCGGATAAGGAATAAGGCTTTTGACAGATTGGTTTTCAAATTGAAACAAAAAATACGGCGAATAGTAATCTCCTTTTGTATCAGTTTTATAACGGAATATAAATTCATTATCTCTTCTAAATCTTGAAATTATATAACCCCTTGTTTCTAACTTGAGAGTAATTGAATCGCCAACCTTATCTGGAATATATGCTTTGGAAATTAGGTTCATCTTGAAATATAAAACCAATTACTTTAAGATTTTAACTCCTTCCTTTTTGTTATTATCAAACTTCGCGATGATCAATTCTTCAGGAAATGCACTTATGAGTTTATAGATGTAGTGTTTATTGAATCTTGAATCCTTTTCTTTCAGTTTATCGAAACTGATGTAGTCCAGATTAAAGGCTTTGGAATGACTTTTAATCAAAACCAAATCCATTTGCAATTTTTCATTATTGGATTGCTTTATTTTCATCACCAAAATTGCCAAAACATAAAAGACCGTAATGACCGAATAAACCCAGTATTTAAATTCATCAAGGCCTACAATAGAGATGGCCCAAGCATAAACTGAAATAAAAAGAGGAAAAACAAGAAGCGCCACAAAACATATTTCTGTACTCGAAGATTCTCTGACCCAATGATGAATGGATTTCAGTTGATTTATTTTTACGTTTCTCATATCAGGTGATTATTGTTCACTAAAAATAAAAAAATATTACCATTCATCCACGTTGTATATTGCACAGAAGAATTAAAACCATTTATTTTGAGTTTTGACCTTAATCTGTAAACTTCAAGCAATGAACATAAATCCTAGCGATTTTTACAACTACTTCAAAGAGTGTTATAAACTAGATTATAAAGAATTTAATGTAGAGAATTTACTATCGACAAAATACAGATTTAAGTGGTTTGTAAAGAAAAAAGAAGAATTTCTTTATGAGGGTTTACCTTTATTGCCCTATGACAACTCCAAGCAAAATGAACTTGAAAGTGAGTTGAATTTATATAAGCTTGAAAAAAAATTGTTCTATGCAAGCTTTTTTGTGTTAGGTGCAAACGACAATCACTTGGCAAAAGACAAAAGATTCTGCTCTCCTCTCATTTTACATCCTGTTACAATTAAGACCATTGACGAATATAAATTTCTCGAAATAGACAAAAGTGATTTTACGGTAAACCGGACTGTACTATCTAAATTAGAACTACAAAACGAGAGTAAAACCAAAGACCAATTTTTAAACCAAATTAACGAGCTATTGCATGAAGAGTTTCCTGATTATTTGCATCTAAAAACACTATTGGATGCATATTTTTCAAATCTGGACACTCAGGAACTCTTACTATTTCCCACAGTCTGGTCGGTAGTAAAAATTAGAAAATTTTTTACAGAACATACATTTGAAGAAAACAATTATAAAATTATCCCTGCTGCTGGTACTTGTATTTTAAAAAAGTCAGAATCCTCGCTAAGAGTGCTGAATGATTTGAATGAAATGGCTTCTAAAGAGAAATTTAATTCCAGTTTAGAAGAACTTATTGGACGACAATCCATAAGAAACACATATAAAGAGAGTTATTTTAATTCAAGATTGAACTCTGGACAATACAATGCTCTCAGAAACGCTCATATTTTTAACAATTCTGTGATTGTAGGTCCACCAGGAACAGGAAAAACGTACACCATTTCTTCGATTGTGGCAGATGCCGTAGTCAAAAACCAATCTATTCTCGTGGTTTCCAAAACAAAGCATGCTGTCGAGGTAATACGAGATATGCTTCAAAACGAATTTAAACTAAAAGACTACTTAATTCACACGACAGGACGTCAATACAAAACAAGTTTAAAAGCAAAAATAAAACGCTATTTAAGTGGTATTTCGGGAAGTTTACATACCGATTTAAACGAAGATCATATCAAACATCTGTTTGAAAAACTGAAAGAAACTGAACAAGAATTTGAAGCTTCAGTAGAACGAGAATTGGAAATATCCAAACTAGATTTTTCAAAAAAATTATCCTTTTTCAATAAATGGAAGTTGTATTACAAAAAATTTAAAGCTTTTGGTGATGATAAGATTTGGGATGTTTTTGAAGATATTGAAACGCAGTTAGAGCTTTTAGAAAAAGAAACTCATTATTTTTCCAAGAAGAAAATTCAGCAAAACATTGGTATTAATTCAGATTTATTTAGAAGTGATATTTCATTATTTCACGATGCCTTAGATGCTTATAATTTTTCGGAATATAAACGCATTATTAGCAAAGTGTTTTACCAAAATATCATTAAAGTATTTCCAATATGGTTGGCAAACTTATCTGATCTCAATTCTATTTTACCTTTAAAGGAAAATCTCTTTGACATTGTCATTATCGACGAAGCCACACAATGCGATGTGGCCACAGCACTTCCGGCTTTATATAGAGCCAAAAGATCTGTCATTGTCGGCGACCCTAATCAACTAAGGCACTACTCCTTTGTATCCAGAGCTCAACAACAGAATTTAAGACAACGACTTAACATACCTGAAAACAAAATTTTTGATTATCGAAGTCAAAGTGTTTTGGACTTATTTATTTCTAAAGTTAAGTCTCAAAAGCAAATCAGTTTTTTAAGAGAGCATTTCCGTTCAACACCATCGATAATCGAATTTAGTAACCGTCATTTTTACGAAGGACAGTTACAAATTCTAAAATCTACTCCAAAACATACGACTCATAAACAAATCAAATTGATTGATATTCACGGTTCTCGAAACAAAAAAGGAGTAAATGAAATTGAAGCCCAACAGGCCATTGCTATTGTAAAAGAGATGATACAAGACTATGACGGAGCAAAAACTAAACCTAGCATTGGAATCATATCTCCTTTTAGTACACAGGTGAATTATATCAAAAACCTCCTTAGAGAACAATTCGACCTTAGTACTTTAAGACGGTTTAAAGTGTTATGTGGCACACCATATAATTTTCAAGGCAATGAACGGGAAATCATTATCTTATCCTTTACAGTGTGCGATAACAGCCATTCTTCCGCATTTGTGCATGTCGCTAAACCAGAAGTCCTAAATGTCGCAATTACAAGAGCAAAATCGTTTCAGTATGTTTTAAAATCTGTTTCAGACACCAAGCTTAAAGATGATTCATTGCTAAATGAGTATTTTAGGTTTATAAAAGAATTTAGTCATATAAAAGATATAAATACCGTTCAAGACGAATTTCAAAAACAAATAATTAAAGCTTTAAAACAACTTAGCTATAAGGATGTAAGATTAGGATATCCTTTAGCAGGGAATTTGTTAGACATATTAGTTTTTCATAGAAACACCTATTTTTTTATAGACCTTATTGGATATCCTGGTAAATTTGAAGATGCGTTTTCTTTGGAACGTTACAAAACTTTAGCAAGAACCGGAATAAAAAGTTTACCCATCCATTACAGTTTATGGAAAAAAAACCCTGACCTAGTCATCAAAAGGTTAGAGAAGTTTTTAGGTTAGAAATTTCAGCAAAATACCTTTTATTGTTCTGCGTAATACTTTTGCTCAGAATTCATTTGCTTATCCGTTACAAAAGTATAAGGTCCAACCCATTTACTAAATTGTTGGCCACCGCAATTGCCTCTCACATAAAAGTCATACGCTGTATTTGGCGCTAGACCTTCAATAAAAAGTTCGCTAATGTTAGAGTTAGATACCTTTCCTTTTCCTTTTGTAAATCCGTTTTCGCCGTATTCCACTTGGTAATAATCTCTAATGGGTCCTTTCCAATCCAGTAAAGCCTTATCAGAATCTATTTCTAAAACCTTTAAAACTCTTGGCGAATCACACTGATTTTCTTGACTTTGAGGTATTTTATCATTTACACTTTCTACAATCGGGGTAGTATTAAAATGCATCAAAAAAGGAATACAGAGGTAAAATAACTTTTTCATCATGGTCGAATTTAGGTTAAACATTTTCATTTTTAAAAATATAAAATTTTCTTAAAATTAAAGTTAGAAAATCATAAGCATTTTTTATGTAAAAATTTAAAACACCTTATGATTGGTAAATCAACTATTAAAGTTTAGATTTATTCAACTGAAAATGGATTCTGATAATTTATGAAGACCTAATTTTTCAACAATAGTAAAGACAATTTCAATTTCAAAATTGTATGAGTTTTTTACAAAATTATTTGAGATTCGGATTTTTTTAATGTACTTTTACTGCAGTAATACTGACATATTTTATAAAAATGGCAAGAATAGACATCAACGAGCCTTATGAAGATTATTTAAAAAAACAAGTCGATGCCGGATTATTTAGATCCATTACCGCTGCGGCGGAGCATGCGATTTATCAACAAATGATTGAGCACGAAAAACTAAAGATTTTATCAATACAAAATTTGTTGGAAAAGGGAGAAGCCGAAATCAAGAACGGCAAAACAATTAAATATACTTCATCCTTGATAAGTGAAATATCGATGAAAGGAAAAGCTGCATCCTTGTCAAATTTGCCAGTTAAAGATGTCGTCAAACCATAAATACAGCTTAGAGCTATCGGAAGAAGCTTATGACGATTTGGTAAATATTCAAAACTACACATACACCAATTTTGGAGAAAAAGGATGGAAACTATATGGAGAAGCTTTAGACCAATGCCTTTTACAGGTTTTAGAACATCCTCATTCAGGTCATAAAAGAAAAGACATTCCTGACAAATATCTTTGTTGGAATGTTAGAGAACACGTTTTAATATATCGTATTGAAAATGAAGTGATTTATGTTGTTCGAGTGTTGCATAAACGAATGAATTTTAGATTCCTTTTTTGATTTAGAGTTGGTTAAAAATCATACCAAATTGATGATTATGTTGTCGCTATTTATGTATTAAAGATAGAAGACCGATGCATGTTTTAAGAAGACTTCATGAGACATTCAAAATAAAAATAGGTATAATTTAGGACAGCGTATTAAAAGTATAAGAAGGATCCAACCTCTTTTCTGATAGATGGGTGCTTTTTCGTTACATATACATTTTTTGAGATTTGCAGAAATCTAAAACTAAACTTATTTCAACCTTAATATAAAACCTTATTGAACTAATCTAACTGACCTGCTGGCACATACACTTTAAACCTTTCAGGAATTACGCCATTAAAGATTATTCTATTTTCTTGTTGATAATACAAACTAACAAGAGCTCCAGCAAGAACGGCATCGTTTTTTGATATATCGGTATCATCTATACCGTCAGTGCATCGTTCTAAAATAGCAAGTGCATCTCTCATACTTTGTGACTTTACGTTTTTTAAAAACGTAAGTTGCTTATCTCGTGACAAACTACCTAGATTTATTTTGGCCTGCGCAAAATTTTCTTCCATTCTTTGTGATTCAGACGGGTTTTTTGACTGCGAACCACGCGGAATCACTGCGCTTATTGGGTTAATGGTGGCAAACATATAGCCCGTCATGAATGCTCCGGTTTCCGCTCCATCTTGCGGGCCACGATATACCTCTGCCAGCTCTTTTGTAATCATGTTGCGTACGCGCACATCGTCGAAACCATTGGGCTTTTCTAAGTCAACGGCCAATACATCGTCATACTGGAACGCTTTACTTAGCTCTTTTTTGGCTTCTTTTAGTGCAGCATCCAATGCTTCAGGGGATAGGCCTGTATCGTTCTTTTCAACTTTAAGGTAATTATTGTATGCTTCATTCATCCATTGGTTGGCTTTTAGTGCTGCGTGCTCCACAATGGCAACGCTTACCCCTCCGCTTTCTATGGCTCCGCTGAGAATTTCTTTTTGTCTCTCAGCACTAATAATCATATCTTTTGCTTTATCAGGGTTGGTTTCATCTTCGAAACGGCCGACTGCAACCATGCCGCTGAAAAGGCTTGTGAATTCTGGGCGACGCGACGAATCTATCGCGATTTCACGCGCTGCCGCATTTTCTTCTGCGTTGGCAATATCGCGCAAAAATTCTTCCAATGTTTCTTGTTGAACGGGCGGTTGATCTTCAACTGTTGTCGCTTGCTTGGTAAATGCTTCTAGGGTGGGGCTAACGCCTGTTAATAGAAATTGTTCGCTAATCTTTGCATTAAAACATAAATGATCTGAGGTCTCAATCAAGATATCATTGCTGCTAATGGAATAATCTAAATCTTTAAAGTTTAATAACTCTGGAAAATGAAATAATAATGTGCTTTCACCCTCATTTAACAAACTAAAATATTCTAGTCTATTGTAGTCTGCTTTTTTATTGGATGTATGTAATACTTCTTCGTTTGGTACTATAAATAGGGTTTGTTTTCCATCACACCACATACCATTTTTATCAGGATTCGCATCAAACTCTAAAAAATTCAAATCTGAAATAAAGATGATAAACATGGCCGTAATAAAGGATTTCATGGCATTAGTTTTTATAATTGGTTAAAATTAAGATTTACTAAAAATTAAAATCAACTTTTTGAAAAAAAACTCGATAACTCAAGTATTAAATTCAGTTAACTTAAAATTTAAAAAGATAAATAATGTTTAAATTCATCAAACCAAATCACTTATTTATCTTTGCAAAAAAATTAAATTAACAAAATGATTGATATTACCTTACCAGATGGTAGCATAAAATCATACGAGAGTGGTTCTACGCCTTTGGATATTGCCAAATCCATTAGTCATGGATTGGCTAGAAATGTTATTTCTGCAAAGTTTAATACCCAAACCATAGAAGCGACCACACCACTCACCGAAAATGGAGATTTAGTGCTTTTTACGTTCAGTGATAAGGAAGGAAAACAAGCATTTTGGCATAGCACAGCGCATGTCATGGCGCAGTCGATTTTAAAATTTTACCCTAAAGCAAAACTCACCATCGGTCCAGCCATCGATAATGGATTTTACTACGACGTGGATTTTGGAGAGGACAATATTTCTGAAAAAGATTTTCCTCAGATTGAAAAAAAGATGTTGGAAATCGCCAGACAAAAACATGAATTTAGGCTAAGGGAAGTCAGTAAATCGGATGCTTTGAATTACTATACTTCAAATCGATTTAAAACAGAATTGATACAAAACCTCAACGATGGGGAAATCACATTTTGTGATCATGATGATTTTACAGATTTATGTCGTGGCGGACACATCCCGAACACCGGTTTTATCAAAGCAGTCAAACTTTTAAGCGCTGCAGGCGCTTATTGGAGAGGCGATGAAAAAAATCCACAGCTCACCAGAGTTTACGGCATCTCTTTCCCTAAACAGAAAATGCTGACAGAGTATTTAGAACTGCTTGAAGAAGCCAAACGAAGAGATCACCGTAAGGTTGGCAAAGAACTAGAGTTGTTTACCTTTTCACAAAGAGTTGGTCAAGGTTTGCCTTTATGGTTACCAAAAGGCGCGGCTTTGCGTGAACGTTTAGAGAATTTTCTGAAAGAAGCACAATTCAAAGCAGGTTACGAGCAAGTCATGACACCACATATTGGCCAAAAGGAATTATATACTACCTCTGGCCACTATCAAAAATATGGAGAAGATAGCTTTCAACCCATTCATACACCTAAGGACGACGAGGAATTTTTATTAAAACCGATGAACTGCCCTCATCATTGTGAGATTTATAAAGCTTTCCAATGGAGCTATAAAGACCTTCCTGCACGTTACGCCGAATTTGGCACTGTTTATCGCTATGAACAGAGCGGAGAATTGCACGGTTTAACTCGTGTCAGAGGATTTACACAAGATGATGCTCATATATTTTGTACACCCGAACAATTGGATGAAGAGTTTAAAAATGTGATAGACCTCGTCCTATATGTATTTGGGTCTTTAGGTTTTGAAAACTTTACAGCACAAGTGTCATTAAGAGATCCTGAAAATACTGAAAAATACATTGGCTCTGATGAAAATTGGGAAAAGGCAGAGAATGCCATCATAAAAGCTGCAAAAGACAAAGGCTTAAATTACAAAATTGAAACTGGCGAAGCTGCGTTTTATGGGCCTAAATTAGATTTTATGGTCAAAGATGCATTGCAGCGCGAGTGGCAATTGGGAACGATTCAAGTGGATTATAATTTACCTGAACGTTTTGAATTGACATACAAAGGCAGCGACAATGAGTTGCACCGTCCAGTGATGATACACCGAGCGCCATTCGGTAGTTTAGAAAGATTTATAGCCATACTGTTGGAACACACAGGCGGCAACTTCCCGTTATGGCTTACAAACGAACAAGCTATCGTATTATCTATCAGCGAGAAATACGAAAATTATTCTGAAAAAGTTTTGAGTTTGCTTAAAAATAACGAAATTCGCGCCCTCGCAGATGATAGAAGCGAAACCATGGGTAAAAAGATACGGGATGCCGAAACCAAAAAAATCCCTTATATGATTATCGTTGGAGAAAATGAAATGAATACAGAAACCATATCTGTGAGACAACATGGTGGAAAAGACTTAGGACAAATGTCTGTTGAAGATTTTTCTTCTATGATAAAAAGCGAAATGCAGAAAGAAATTGTAA
This sequence comes from Bacteroidia bacterium, assembly GCA_030429455.1. GTDB lineage: Bacteria > Bacteroidota > Bacteroidia > Flavobacteriales > Flavobacteriaceae > Psychroflexus. The sequence goes on from JAUIFC010000011.1 coordinate 10,413, forward strand.
AAAACTAAAAATAAAGTTTAACTAAATACATTTAAAAATTAGAAGAAGAAATAACAATTATCGTCCTAGAGAGACTAAGGAAGACCAACACAGAATCAATGACAAGATAAGGGTCAGAGAAGTACGTGTTGTTGGAGACAATGTAAAAATGGGTGTTTACCCAACTAGAGAAGCACTAGCCATGGCAGAAGAGCAAGGTTTGGATTTGGTAGAAATTTCACCAACGGCCAAACCACCTGTTGTAAAGGTCATGGATTACAAAAAATTTCTTTTCGAACAAAAAAAGAGGGAAAAAATGCTCAAAGCTAAGGCCTCAAAAGTTATTGTAAAAGAAATTAGATTTGGTCCAAACACAGACGATCACGATTTTGAGTTTAAAAAGAAAAATGCCATCAAATTTTTGAAAGATGGCGCAAAACTTAAAGCATTTGTGTTTTTCAAAGGACGTTCTATAATTTTTAAAGAAAAAGGAGAAATTCTATTGCTGAAATTAGCTCAGGAATTGGAAGAATATGGCAAAGTAGAACAAATGCCAAAACTAGAAGGAAAACGTATGATTATGATGTTTGCGCCTTCTGTAAAGAAAAAATAAAAGCGATAATAAATTAATATAAAACATGTCTAAAACAAAATTTAAAACAAAGTCTAGCGCTAAAAAACGTTTTAGACTTACTGGAAGCGGTAAGTTAAAACGTAAACAAGCCTTTAAAAGACACATTTTAACCAAAAAATCTAAGAAGAGAAAGTTAAAACTAACTCACGACACCTTAGTACATAAATCAGACGAAAGCAACATCAAACTTCAATTAGGTTTGAAATAAGTTTTCTCGGTAATAAATTAAATTATTAACCCTGGAGTATGGCTCATAAAGTTCCTGAAAAACAAATAGGACGCCTACTACAAAAAAATTAAAAAGAAATGCCAAGATCAACAAATTCAGTCGCTTCAAGAGCGAGACGTAAAAAAATAATGAAGCTAGCCAAAGGCTATTACGGAAGACGTAAAAACGTTTGGACTGTTGCAAAAAATGCAGTAGAAAAAGGATTGCTTTACGCTTACAGAGACAGAAAAGCTAAAAAGAGAAACTTTAGAAGTTTATGGATTGTAAGAATAAATGCTGCCGCAAGATTAAACGGAATGTCTTATTCTCAGTTTATGGGTAAATTGAAAGCCAACAACATCGAATTGAACAGAAAAGTTCTCGCCGACCTTGCAGTGCACAATCCTGAAGCTTTTACAGCAATTGTAAACAAAGTAAAGTAAATCGAAAACCATTATCGCTTTTAAAAATCCTTCTCGTCAGAGAGGGATTTTTTGTTGTTATCTACTATGCTCCTGCTAGGCATGTCTTACAACCTTCTCTAGTGCATATTTTTTTTGAATTTCTAATTTTTCGGACTTCATTTCCATTCCATACTTCATCTACAGTTTCTATATTCAAATCTCCTATTGAAACATCAACGTTATATACTACAGGACATGGACGCACCTTATTGTAAGCATTTACTAATAGACTAATATAAGGGTGAATACAATTTTTAGTTCTAATTTCTTTTCTATCCTTCCATAATCTTTTCCTGTAAGCATTTGGTATTAATCTAAACTCCTTGCAGCCTAACTTATAGGCATATCTTTCAGCATCGGCCTGTTCATCTTTATTCCAATCAAAATCTATCATCTGCCACTCAATGTCTAATGATTTTTTATTTAACTTTTTAAAATGAATAATTTTTTTAAGATTATGTATCACTAATCTTAAATCTCCATTTCTTCTATATTTATTATAGGTTTCACTCGTTATGCCATCTATGGCTACTATCATTCTGTCAAGTCCGGAATTGACAAGACTTTCCCAAAAGCTGTCGTCTCTTTCTACAGATAAATTTGTACTTATTATCGTACCAATGTTTTTGGATTTAGCGTATTCAATGTATCTTACTATTTCCTTATTTTCGAGTGGTTCCCCGATCTCATATAGAGACACTACAAAAAGGTATTTTTTAAATTTATCTACAAGTTTTTTAAATGATTCAAATGGGTAGAATAGATTCTCTTTTTTTGAATTACAGTATATACAATCCATATTGCACATTCGACTAATCTCAACTCTCAGAAATGCAGGAGAGGTATCAATAACTTCTCTCTCTGTTTTCCAATAATACAGACTTTTAATCAAATTGAACATTTTTGGTAAAGTCATATATTTCAAATACCCTAAATACCTGCTGTAATTTAGATTTAAAATTTTAAATTCATTTTTTTTCATGACTTGAAATTTTCATGATTAATGCCAATTTAACTTAAAAACCTTAAAACTTTGATGAGGAAATTATCGTTTGATTTATCTCCTTTATGGTTTTCATCGTCAAATTCCTCTGATACGCTGTAATTATTTGATGCTCTAGTTCTGTTTTCATTGAATTTCAAGTAGTCCACTCGTTTATTGCCATGCAAGAAATTTATTTTTTGTTCTAGTTCATCTTCAGTTTCGATTTTAAAATTTTCTATACAATCAATTGGGCATATTGTTAAACATTGTGGTTCTTTTGAAATGCTGTAACATTCAGTACATTTTTCCGGGACTATGAAATAAAAGTCATCATTTAGAGGTTGGAATTCCTGTTTAGAACTTTGATCTTCATGATGTTTTAATCTAATAGAGTCATCAAAAGTATCAACGGAAAAATCCCAATTCTCGCCAGCCTCATATATAGCGTGATTTGGGCATTCAAAAATACATGCACCGCAATTAATACAATCATCTGTAATTAGCATTGACATGAAAAGAGTATTTCATTATTCATAATACTTTATAAATATAACTATACATTAAAAAGTAAAACATGATAAAAATCATATTAATAATAAAACTAATAAGATGTATAAATTATGTGAGAAACTTATTCTTATTTATGTTAGGACAGAAACTAAAAAACAATAGATCATTAATTAAAATAATTGAATTCTAAATAATAATTTCCTTTTCAACTTTTAAACACCATATTGATTGATTCAAGCTTAATAAAAATGCCAAGATCAACAAATTCAGTCGCTTCAAGAGCGAGACGTAAAAAAATAATGAAGCTTGCCAAAGGCTATTACGGAAGACTTAAGAACGTTTGGACTGTTGCAAAAAATGCAGTAGAAAAAGGTTTACTTTATGCTTACAGAGATAGAAAAGCAAAAAAGAGAAACTTTAGAAGTTTATGGATTGTAAGAATTAATGCCGCTGCTCGTTTAAACGGGATGTCTTATTCTCAGTTTATGGGTAAATTAAAGGCTAACAACATCGAGTTGAACAGAAAAGTTCTTGCAGACCTTGCGGTTCACAACCCGGAAGCCTTCAAAGCCATTGTAGATAAAGTAAAGTAAACTAAAAACACATTATCGCTTTTAAAAATCCTTCTCGAAAGAGAGGGATTTTTTTTATGGTCATTGCAAATTATTTCAAATGAATACGTCACTGCGAGGGTGATAACCCAAAGTAGTCCTGGGGTATTTAGTTCAGAATTTCAACCAAAGTTACAAGACTCAAGATTGCCACACTCACTACGCTCGTACGCAATAGCGGTTCAATGCTCAATACAAATGGTCAAAAGGAGATTCCTCCTGACGTCGGAATGACAATAAAAAAACCTCCAGATTTCTCTGGAGGTTTTGGGTGGCTAACCGGATTCGAACCGGCGACCCTTGGATCCACAAACCAATACTCTAACCAACTGAGCTATAGCCACCATTTTTGGGATTGCAAATGTAGTTAAAATTCAGATTTCTCAAAATCTTTTTTGATAAAAATGAACTAATATTGCTTACTTACATCAAATCAAAAACAGACTTCACACCAATGTAACGCTCTACCGTAAAGCCTTCTGCATAATCAGTTCCAATGATACGACCCAAATTCCTAGCTCTATAGCTAACACTTTCTAAAAAATTTGAACTTGAAATAGGTGTTTCTGGCTCGTCACTGTTTGGATCGTAAAACTGGGATTTGTAAGCTAATACAGATGCCATTTTAGCCTCAATAGTTTCTGAGATGTCGACCACAAAATCTGGGTCGATATCGTACCATTGGATATAATGGTACACCTGACTAGGCCGCCAAGGTTCTTGCACCACTCCATTATAGGTCGTTTCATACTTTGTGAGACCACTTAAAAAACAAGCTTCACTGACCAACAAACTGCCTTTGCCGTGGTCGATGTGTCGATCTCTAATCGCATTGCAAAATACAACTTGAGGTTTGTAATGCCTGAGCATCTTAATGACCTCAGCTTTGTTTGCGTCATTAATTTCAAAAAGTGCATCTTTAAACCTAAGGTTGTGTCTTACGGAGACTCCTAAAATTTCAGCTGCGGCATTTGCTTCTTGTTCTCTGATTTCTTTAGAACCACGTGTTCCCATTTCGCCTTGCGTCAAATCAATGATTCCTGCTGTTTTGCCTTTACTAATTTCTAAGGCTAAAGTTCCAGCGCAGCTCAACTCTACATCGTCGGGATGAGCACCAAAAGCCAAAATATCAAGTTGTTTATGCATCTCTAAGCTGTTTGATTTTTATACTAAAAGCAGCAAATATAAGTGTCATAAACGGACTTAAATAATTAAAAATAGCGTAAAAAAAGTATTCTGCGACACCAACACCTAGAACACCGCTTTGATAAGCACCACAAGTATTCCAAGGAATAAGAACAGAAGTCACTGTTCCCGAATCTTCAAGCGTTCGGCTTAAGTTTTGAGGTGCTAAGCCTTTATCGCTAAAAGCTTTTTTATACATTTTTCCTGGAATCACAATGGCCAAGTACTGGTCCGATGCTATGGCATTTAGCCCCAAACAACTCACCACAGTACTCGCAAACAACCCAAAAACAGTGGAAGCGATGGACAATAATGCTTTTGTAATTCTTGCTAAAGCCCCTATACCATCCATGACCCCACCAAAAACCATGGCACAAATGATTAAGAAAATCGTCCAAAGCATGCCCGTCATTCCGCCAGCAGAAAAAAGTTCGTTTAACTTATCATTGTCTGTTGCAATAGCAGTATCTGTAAATATAGCATTTACAATGGCGGAGGATTTAGAATCCGACAATGTGCTTAATACTTCAGCTTGAAAAATAACTGCAAATACTGCTGCTAAAACAACGCCTGAAGCCAATGCCACAAGAGGCTTTGTCTTGAACAGAATCAACACAACTACAGCAACAGGCACTAAAAACAAGTAAGGTGTTATGTTAAAACTTTTGTCTATTGATGCAAGTAAATATTCAATATCCGCATTACCTGTTGGTTCCAAGTTAATGCTAATAATACTAAAGACTACTAAGGTTATTATAATTGTTGGCACGGTTGTATAAGCCATATATTTAATATGTGTAAACAAATCTGTTCCCGCCATTGCTGGCGCCAAATTTGTCGTGTCGCTTAAGGGAGACATTTTATCTCCAAAATAAGCACCAGATATTACAGCACCAGCAATCATTCCAGGATGTATGCCTAAAGCAGTTCCTATACCAACCAAGGCAATACCAACAGTGGCAGAAGTAGTCCACGAACTTCCAGTCGCGATAGATATAATGGCTGCAATAACAATAGATGCTGGCAAAAATATTTCTGGACTAAGTACTTTAAGACCATAATAAACCATGGCCGGTATAACACCGCTGATCAACCACGTTCCTGCTAAGGCACCAACTAAAAACAAAATCATGATGGGCACAAATACGCTTTTTAAATTATCCCAAACTTCTCTGAGCATAACCACAGGAGCTACCTTGTTAAATATCCCTACAAGCATCGCTACAATGCCACCCATAAGAAGTATATATTGGTTGGAATAACCGCCAAGCATTTCACCTTCAAACTGAAAAATATTAAAGGCTAAAAGCGTCATTAACACAACTACTGGAAAAAGTGCTACATAAAGATTAATCTCTTTTTTAAGACTTGTATTTTGATGGTTAATTTTATTATTTGAAAATTCATTCTGTTGCATTTCTAATATATTTTCAGCTGTAATGTTACAACTTTAGGCTGAATCGAACAAGTAAACAGAATGATTATGAAGGACCGTCAAGCAATTGTTGGTCTAATGAAGTGCTTTTTCAATATCCTCCAAAAATATTTTGTCCATAGGATTGGAATACGCATCTCTAAGTTTATCACCGTTTAAATAATGGGCTTTTGCCTTTTGAATGCAATTCTCAAACTGATTCATATCGCCTTTCTGCTTGTAAATCAATGCTAAATAATATTGATTTTCAGCAAGATCATTGGATTGTTCTTGTTTTGACAAAAATTCGATAGCTTTATCTATTTCACCTACCTCGAAATACAAAACGCCTAAGTGCAAATAATCGTAAGCCCCAACAAAATCTTGTTGTATATTTTGTTGAATTTGATGTTCGAGAATTTCGATGGCTTTGTCTTTTTGACCCAAGGCTTTATAGCAAAGTCCTTTGGCAACATTAAGATGGTAAACACCATTTTGACATTGGCCGATGTCATAATCAACCAAACTATCCAATGCTTGTATGTCTTCTATTGCGCCTTTGTAATCTCTAAAAAATTGATACCTGCACCAACCGCGATATCCCAAATGTGTTTTGGGGTCTAGCTCGACAGCTTTATCGATCAGTTTTTTCCAGGTGACAAAATCACCGCTTTTTAAGTAGGCAATAGATTTTGCCCAATACGGATAATCGAAAGTCGAATCGATGGCTATTGATTGGTCTAGAATTGCTTGAAACCTCCCATCAAATTGGTAAAGCCCTTTCTTTTCTTCAGCCTTTTTACAAGCTTTATATTTCAATTCGTCGCCATTAATTTTGTACACATGGCAGTTGGGTTGGCTAAAAGCTATTATACTGATAAAGAATGACAAAAAACAAAACACAAGGATTTTTTTCATGGCAGAATCTCTATTATTTGTCCATCTTCAATTTTAAAAATAAGGTATTGGTAGTAATCAATTGGAGTGTCATTTTTATAAAAAATTTGCCAGTTTGCAATTGACTTTGTGATTTTCAATAGTTGAGAAGTTATGGCCTTGTCAAAAATGATTTCTTGGTAATTAAAATCAGACTGCAACAATCGGAATCTTCCTGCTTGACCTTCGCAGTTTACCACAAAACGAATTCTAATCATGCCGTTTTGATTTTCACCAACAACGGGCTTAAAAGTGTTTTTAAACCGAAGCTCCAAAGCCGGCTTTTCATTTACGTATTGAGGCCCTTCGCTTAAATTAAAATACTGGTAGATATTTTCATCACCATGACATGCACTAAAGGTTTTTGAGTCGATACCTGAGCGAAATACGCTATCTCCTACCCATCGTAAATATTCAGACTTTTGATGCTCTTCTTTTGTCGAACAGCCCAAAAAACATATCGTGAAAGCAACAAAAAACAGAATCTTATTTTTCATTTATGTTCTTTCACAATTAGACTGTAACGGGATGATCAAGTGTATTTTAGCATAGATACATCTATGATTTTGCTAGCTGTTTCTTGATCGACATGTCCATCGGCAAAAACGCCTTCAACCAAAAAGATAAATATCTTGGTGTAGTGATCGGCATTAATTCCGCTGATGCAATAATCCAATAGTTCGTCAATCTGATGATCTGCATGAAGAACATGTTTGGACATCAACTTGTCGATGTAGTATTCATAATCGAAATCGCCATCAAAAAATGTTGAATATACATCGAAGAAAACTCCTATTTCTCTCCCATTGTAACCGTCGTCAATGAAGCAGTAATAAGGAAGGTATAAATATTTTTCAACTGTAGACAAATCAAACTTGTCTTCTTGCGTGTTTTTTAGGTCGTCAAATAATCCCATAATTGTTGTTGTATTGTGTTTGCTAAAAACTAATTTCATTCACATCATCATTTTATGATATATGCTTTAGTCTTTATTATTCGTGATTGTTACTAATTTTAACAGAAAAAAGATTTTAGTCGTTAGTTTTTAGCTTTTAGTCTTTACTAATAGTATTTAGTAATTAAACCTAGCCTTTAAACTTTAAACTTTAACCTCTCTCCTCTAATCTCTAACTTTTTACTTTGCCTATTCCTGCATGGTGTGGTAAACATTCTGTACATCGTCATCTTCTTCAATTTTTTCCAATAGCTTTTCCACATCAGCTACTTGATCTTCAGAAAGTTCCTTTGTCACTTGTGGAATACGTTCAAAACCAGAAGATAATATTTCTATGCTTCTAGATTCCAATTCGGCTTGTATTGCGCCAAAATTTTCAAATGGTGCATAGATAAGGATGCCATCTTCATCCACAAAAACTTCTTCGGCTCCAAAATCTATCATTTCCAACTCCAGTTCTTCAGCATCAATACCTTCTCCATTAATTCTAAAATTACAAGTATGATCGAACATGAATACTACCGAACCGGATGTGCCTAAACTTCCATCGCATTTATTAAAGTAACTTCTAATATTAGCAACCGTTCTGGTGTTATTATCGGTGGCAGTTTCCACCAAAATGGCTATTCCGTGCGGCGCATAACCTTCGAAAATAACTTCTTTATAATCGCCTTGATTTTTATCCGAAGCACGCTTTATCGCTCGCTCGATATTGTCTTTTGGCATGTTTACAGACTTTGCGTTCTGCACCACAGCCCTCAATCTTGCATTAGAATCGGGGTCTGGTCCACCTTCTTTAACCGCTATAACAATTTCTTTTCCTATACGTGTAAAGGCCTTACTCATCGCTGCCCAACGTTTCATTTTTCTTGCTTTTCTAAATTCGAAAGCTCTTCCCATAAGTTATTTAATTTATATTGCTAATATAATTACTATTACCAAAATACTAAAAATGCTGTTCCTATTTTTTAGAATTTTTGAAATAATAGCGTAAAATTGTAAAGTAATTAAAATAAAAGCCTTTGGAGATCATCTTAAAATACTTTCCAAACTTAAATGAGAAACAAATATTTCAATTTGAAAAACTTTCTGAAGTTTACAAAGATTGGAATACCAAAATAAATGTGGTTTCTAGAAAAGATGTCGATGAGATTTACCTTAGACATGTTTTGCACAGTTTAGCCATTGGAAAGCTTATCCAATTTAAACCCGATTCTAAGATCATTGATGTTGGAACAGGTGGCGGATTTCCTGGAATTCCACTCGCCATTCTTTTTCCTGAAACTCAATTTACTCTTGTGGATAGCATTGCCAAAAAGATTAAAGTGGTTAATGGGGTTGTATCGGCATTAGAATTAACAAATGTCACGACCATCAATGATCGCGTAGAAAAAACAAAGGGGCAGTATGATTTTATCATCAGTCGAGCCGTCGCCGCAATGCCCACTTTTGTGCATTGGACGAAAGGAAAAATTGCAAAGCAATCCCGACATGCACTTAATAACGGAATCATTTATTTAAAAGGAGGCGATTTAAGTGAAGAATTAGAACCTTACAAAACGATACAAATCACTCCGCTTACACACTTTTTTGACGAAGACTTTTTTGAAACCAAAAAGATTGTGTATTTACCTTTAAAATATAAGGGGTAAATCGGCACTAAACTTTAAATTTGCTCAAAACTAAATTTATGGAACTCAAACTTGCAAAACCTTTATGTTTTTTTGATTTGGAAACAACGGGAACTAATGTTGCTAAAGATCGGATTGTTGAAATTTCAATATTTAAAGTTCATCCCAATCAAAATAAAGAGAGTTTTACACTACGCATAAATCCTGAAATGCCCATTCCTCGAGAAGCAAGTGAAGTCCATGGGATATATGATAAAGACATAGAAAACGAACCAACTTTTAAAGAAGTCGCTCACAAAGTCTATAATTTTATAAAAGATTCGGATTTGGCAGGTTATAATTCCAATCGTTTTGACGTACCACTTTTGGCTGAAGAAATGCTACGTGCTGAGATTGATTTTGATATAAAAAACTCCGTTCAAATAGATGTGCAAACCATTTTTCACAAAAAAGAAAAACGAACACTCGAAGCAGCTTATAAGTTTTATTGCGACAAAGACTTGACAGATGCACATTCTGCAGAGGCAGACACCATGGCGACTTACGAAGTTTTGAAGTCTCAATTAGACAAATATGAAGACCTTGAAAACAATGCCAAATGGTTAGCAGAATATTCTGCCCACAGAAAAACCGCAGATTTTGCTGGCATGGTTCAGTATGACAAAAATGGCGTTGAAGTCTTTGGATTTGGAAAACACAAAGGCAAAAAAGTGGAGGACATCTTAGAAAAAGAACCAGGATATTATGCTTGGATACAAAATGCTGATTTTCCCCTTTACACCAAAAAAGTCTTAACGGGAATTAAGCTGAGAAAACTAAATACCAAGCTTTTCTAATGAATATCTTTGTATTATGCACAGGCAGAAGTGGTTCCACCACATTTATTGAAGCTTGTAAACATATTACAAATTATTCTGCAGCTCATGAAAGTTTGAGTAATAAGACAGGCAAAGAGCGTTTTAGCTTTCCCAATAACCATATTGAAGCAGACAACCGATTAAGCTGGCAACTTGGTGAACTTGATAAAAAATATGGTAAGGATGCGCTTTACATTCACCTTTTTAGAGATAAAGAGTCTACCGCAAAAAGCTACATGAATCGATTTTTACGCCCCAAAAGTGTCATTTACGCTTATGCCAATGGTATTAAAAAAAGCCCGCCAGAAACGTTGTCAAACAAAGAAAAATATCAAATTTGTTTGGATTATGTACAGACCATCAACAGCAATATTGAGCACTTTTTAAAGGACAAACCTCGTCAAATGTCAATTAACATAAATGATATCAAGCCATTATTTAAAGCGTTTTGGTCTGAAATACAAGCTGAAGGAAATTTAGAAAATGCCCTGAATGAATTTGACAAAAGACACAACAAAAGCAAAGCCAAAAACATAGATTACAAGTATAGCTTTAAACACTTTTTGTTAAGGTTGAAAATGGTTTTCAAAAATTGATGATTGATCCTAAAGAACACTACAAAAATTTGGCAAACGCCAAAATGCCCTTCGGCAAATACAAAGATCAATACCTGATTGACATTCCTGAGTATTATTTTGGTTGGTTTAGGCAAAAGGGCTTTCCTAAAGGAAAACTTGGTCTTCAAATGCAGGAAATACATGAAATAAAAATCAATGGATTAGAGGATTTGATGAAGAAATTTAAAGAATGATTAATTACAAAAATTAAAGCTTCCTAAATATTAATCCGTACTTTTGCATCCCGTAAAGACAACAATATTCAACCATGGCCGAAACAAAATATATCTTTGTTACAGGCGGTGTGTCATCGTCTCTCGGGAAAGGCATTATCGCTGCATCTTTAGCTAAACTTCTGCAAGCCAGAGGTTTTAAGACTACAATCCAAAAACTAGATCCTTATATAAACGTCGATCCAGGGACCCTAAATCCTTACGAACATGGCGAATGTTACGTTACAGAAGATGGTGCAGAAACCGATTTGGATTTAGGCCATTATGAGAGATTTTTAAATGTAAACACCTCTCAAGCGAATAACGTCACTACTGGTCGCATTTACCAAAGTGTGATCGAAAAAGAACGTCGAGGAAAGTTTTTAGGCAAAACGGTCCAAGTTGTACCTCACATTACAAACGAAATTAAAAATCGAATTCAGATTTTAGGCAACACTGGAGAATTTGATATTGTAATTACCGAAATTGGAGGAACTGTAGGCGATATCGAATCCTTGCCGTATGTTGAAGCGGTTAGACAACTGCGCTGGGAATTGGGCGAAACCAATTCTTTGGTGATTCACCTAACGCTCATACCATTCTTATCTGCTGCCGGAGAACTTAAAACAAAACCTACGCAACACTCGGTAAAAACTTTAATGGAAAGTGGAGTTTCTGCCGATATTTTGGTGTGCAGAACAGAACATAAACTTACTCGCGACATTAGACGAAAGCTGGCTTTATTTTGTAATGTAAAAGAAAACGCTGTAATAGAATCTATCGATGCAGAGACAATTTACGACGTACCTCTGATGATGCAAGAAGAAGGGCTTGATAAAATTACGCTCGAAAAATTAAACTTAAGGCAAGACAGAGAGCCAAATTTGGATCGTTGGACAGAATTTTTAGAACGGTTTAAAAATGCCAAAGAGGAAGTGAATATCGGTTTGGTTGGAAAGTATATAGAACTGCAAGACTCTTACAAATCTATACTCGAATCTTTTATCCACGCTGGAGCGATGAATGATGTCGTTGTAAATGTGGTTAACATACATTCCGAATTTGTCGAAAAGGACTCTAAAGACCAAAAACTAGATGGTATACTTGTAGCACCAGGCTTTGGAGAAAGAGGCATTGATGGAAAAATAGCCGCAGTAAAATATGCTAGAGAAAACAACATTCCATTCTTTGGTATATGTTTAGGCATGCAAATGGCAGTTATTGAATTTGCTAGAAATGTCTTAGAAATCAAAGATGCAAACTCCACCGAAATGGATGAAAATACACCTCATCCTTTTATCGATTTAATGAAAAACCAAATCGGTATCATTAACAAAGGTGGCACAATGAGGTTAGGAGCTTGGAAATGCCAACTCAAAGAAGGCAGCTTGATTCGTGAAATCTATAATTCTGATAAAATTTCCGAACGCCATAGACACAGGTACGAACTGAATAACAAGTATTTAGAACAGTTGGAAAATAATGGACTGATTGCAACGGGAAAAAATCCTGATACCGGTTTGGTTGAAATTGTTGAGCTGCAAGACCATCCTTGGTTCATTGGTGTGCAGTTTCACCCAGAATACAAAAGTACTGTTGCAAATCCACACCCGCTTTTTGTTTCATTTATAAAGGCTTGCAAAACGTACTCAGATACTAAGGCGAAAGATTAGCATTTTTTTTGCTAAATATAATCTGGAATGGTCTAAAGATTGCTTTTGTTTTTTGTAAAAAAACGTATGAAAAAAGGGATTTATGTCATCATGTTCATAGGATTTACTTTTTGTGCTTTTGGGCAATCTAATTATAGCATGGACAGTATTAGGTTCTCGGCAATCAACACCAATATATTTGACAATCCAAGTATTAGCCTTACTTCTACGCCAAATAGCTTAGTTTTTGTCGATAGAAATCATACATTCCAAGATTGGAAATACGAAACTGAACTTTTACAATCTTTAGACAACTACACTTTAAAGGTCAATAGCTTTCTCAATCCTTCTAACGGCGTAATTCAAATAGATTTTGAAAATATAGGAAAACAATCTTTTGACAATTACTTTGGCGAGTTTAATAACGATTTGTCAAAATACATTCAAAGAGCGCCAGACATCATGTGGTTATGTCCTATATATTAGACACCGAAATGCCATTTTCAGCAAAATTTTTAAAGTCTTTCATTACAGTTGAAGATCTTTTTCTAAAAAGATGTGGAAGTAATTTACCAACAATAAGCATATAACCACTAAATTCAAATTTACTTTTGGTTCTCCAAAAAGTTTCATTTGGGCCTATGGATTCAAAATAATTTTCTTGAATACTTTCTAACCCATTGCTTGTATAGCGCGCATGCCAATGTCGAGGAAGCTCACATTTTGTAATGGTTTCTATCATGGTAATGTCTCTGCCCTCCAGGGTGATTTCTAGTTTTCTTTTTGCCCCAGCTTCTCCACTAATTCCTTTGATAAGTTTTGTGCTTTTCAATCCTCTTTGCCAATGTACCAAATGATCTGGATTCTTAAAAAGTTCCATAACTTCGTCAATAGATTTATTCAAAACAATTTCTGTAGTGTAGGTCATAATGATAAGAGCTTATAACAAATGTTCTTTAAAACATGAACTATTAATTGATATCAAGACTTATGAAAGTTTTATACTCCAAAATTATTGATTTTACTAAATTTGCCTTTCAAATTTTAAAAGCTTTAATACAAATGAATAAGTTAATTTCTTGTTTTATCTTATTTCTTGTTTTATCATCATTCAACTTGGCCTTTTCACAAGTCAACATGTCGGACAGTTTAGTTTTTAGTATCGATGATGACAATGTATTCAAATCCGAATTCGTTAAACAATATGAAAAAAGCAATAGCACTTCAATAGACAATGAAACCCTATCTATCGACGAGTATGTTGAAATGTATTTGAATTTTAAACTTAAAGTAAAAGCGGCTAAGGACATGGGCTATGACACATTACCTAAGTTTTTAAACGAATATAACAACTACCGAAAGCAATTGGCTGATAAGTTTATTTCCAATGGAGAAGTTACCGAAAAAATGGTCAAAGAGACGTATTACAAAATTAAAAATGAAATAAATGTCGACCATATTTTAATTGGCGTCAAAGCGGATGCAGCACCTAACGACACCATAGAAGCCTACAACAAAGCCATCGATATCATTAAAGAAATTCAAGCTGAAAAAGATTTTGCAGAATTGGCAAAAAAATATTCTGATGACCCTTCGGCAAAACAAAATGGTGGAAACATGGGTTGGTTTAAGGCGTTTAAAATGGTTTATCCTTTTGAAAAAGCCGCCTATCAATTGGACAAAAACGAAGTATCACAACCGATTAGAACTCAGTTCGGATACCATATCATAAAAAAGAATGACGAACGCCTGTCTAGAGGAACTATTACTGTCGCTCACATCATGAAATATAGCCGTGCCAAAGACAGCACGTATAATGCGAAGGAAGAGATAAATAAGATTTATCAAAAAATTCAAAACGGAGAATCTTTTGAAGATTTGGCAAAACAATTTTCCGACCATAAACAAACAGCAAACAAAGGTGGCAAGCTAAATCCGTTTTCGATAGGGCAACTTAACTCCTCCGTTTTTGAAGAAGAAGCATTCAAACTTGACCAGAATAATAAAATTTCTAAACCATTCGAAACTCAGTTTGGATGGCATATCGTAAAATTTATAGAAGACGAACCTGTTAAAGACTACGAGTTACTAAAAAATGATATCATAAAAAAGATAAAAACCTCAGATCGATCTAAAAAACTTATTGAAAACATCAAACTAGACCTGATGAAACGCTACGAAGTTACAGTGGATTACGAACTTCTATCAAGTTTAGAAAAAAGATTAGATTCGAGTTTGGTTGCTTACAGGTGGAAATATGAACCCATCGAAACAGATTCTGAAAAATGGATACTAAAGGTTGACGATCAATTATTTTATACCAAAGAGTTTTTGACACTCATCAATAAATCTCAAAGAAGTTTAAAATCTGCTTCTATAGAAGGCAAGTTGAACGAAGCTTTAGACAACTTTACTTACGCCAAGTTAATTGAAGTTCATAATAAAAATTTAGAAAAAGCTTCACCAGAATTTGCACAAGAAATTAAGACCTATTACGAAGGACTTCTGATGTTCGACGTTATGCAAAATTATATTTGGAAACCTACACAAGAGGATAGTTTAGGCCAAATAGATTTCTATAATACCAATAAAACTGAGTTTAAAAGCAAAATCAAAGTAACAGCCCTTGTAGCAAATACAAGTAATAAAAAAGAAGCGAAAAAACTTAAAAAACTGATTGGAAAGGATTCTCTAGATGTTTTAAAAAGTGCTTTTCCAGATGTTATTTTTCAGGAATTAGAATCTACGGAGGTGGACAACCCTTCGTTGCCCAAAAATCTCGAACTTGCGGTTAATTCACCAAAGGTGTACAAAAACAACAACCAGTACATGGCTATTTTGTTGACGGATCTGCAGGAAGAGCGTACTTTGGAATTTGACGAAATAAGAGGAACTGTCATTGCAAAACTGCAAGCCAAAAAAGAGGAAGAATGGCTTGACGCTTTAAAAGACAAGTACGAAATTTATATCAACAAACCCCTTCTAGAAGCACTTAAGTAATTTTGAAAATTAAAATCCCATACCTATTCGTATTCGTATTATCCTTAAGTGCTTGCGATTTATTAATTAAACAAGAACCAAACAACATCATTGCTGTTGTCAATGAACATAGATTATATGAAGAAGATATAATTGATATTATTCCAAATAATATTTCAACTGAAGACAGTATCATTTTTGTAAAATCTTTTATCGACGATTGGGCTTTGGACAAAATTTTGATGGATAATGCACTCTATAACTTGCCACTAAAAGAGCAAGACAGGTATCAAAAAATGGTGGACAAGTACAAATCAGAACTTTTCAAAAAAGCATATCTAGACGCTTTACTTCAAAAAGAAATTAGTAACGACATAGACAGCACATCCATAGCCGAGTATTACGAGGCACATAAAAGCACCTTTAGAGTAAACGAACATTTGCTAAAAATACGATATTTATATGCCAGCAATGAGTTGAAAGAATTTAAAAAAATAAAGAAAAGTTTTCAGCGTTTTCAACTTGAAGACATTTACTATCTTGAAGACAACGAATTAAAATTTGACAAAATAGAATTAAATGATTCGGTATGGGTCAAGTCTATAGATGTGTTTAAAAAATTAAATAAGCTCAACGAATACCAACAAAAAGCATTAATTACCAAAAAAAGATATTACCAATTTAGTGACAGTATCGGAACTCACTTTATACTGGTTAAAGACATTCTGAAACCAAATGATATTGCCCCATTAAGCTATATCAAACCAACCGTTGAACAAATAATTATTAACAAAAAGAAATTAAAAATACAAGCTGACTTAAAAAACAAAATTTTGAAAGACGCCATAAATGACAGATCATATGAAGTATTTAAATAAATTGATATTAATTACGATTACCTTACTTTTTAATTCCGCTTGGAGTCAAATTACTATTGATGAAAAAGATAATCTAATTAAAGATGAAGAAAAAAAGACAGAACTTGTCGCCAAAAATGTGGCAAACCAACGGGTAAAAGTAGATGGAATTGCTGCGGTTGTAGGAGACTATCTTATTCTCGAAAGCGATATTGCAAAAGCTCAAGAGGACAGAAAAGCAGAAGGATTTAGTGCAGAAGAAAACAGCAAATGCTTTATTCTCAAGACAATTATGCAAAGTAAAATGTTTGCACATCATGCCATTCAGGACAGTTTGGAAATACAAGAAGAAATGGTGAGAAGTCGTACCGAACAACAACTTCAATATATGGTGGCTCAAGCAGGCGATATGAAAAGAATACTGGAGTTTTACAACAAAGATACCGAAGAGGAACTGAGAAGAGAATTATTTAAAATCAACTTGGAAACAGTAAGAGCTCAAGAGATGCAAGGCAGTATTGTAGACGAACTCGAAGTTACTCCCGCAGAAGTACGACAGTTTTATGATGATATTCCAAAAGACGAAAAACCATTTTTCGGAACTCAAGTCGAAGTTGCTCAAATAGTTATTAAGCCTGAAGTAAGTGAAGAACAAACCCAAAAAACCATAGATTTCCTTAACAAAATAAGACAAGACGTTTTGGACGGGTCAAGATTTTCCTCAAGAGCAGTTTTGTACTCCGATGATAGAGGCACAAGAAGCAAAGGCGGATATATTGAAGTAAGTAGAGATGCACCACTTGTAAAGGAATTTAAAGATGTCGCATTCAGTTTAGAGCAAGGCGAAGTTAGTAAACCCTTCGAAACCATGTTCGGTTGGCATATTCTTACAGTAGAAAAAATAAGAGGTCAATTTGTAGATGTTCGACATATTTTGAAATTTCCTGAAATCACAAAAGACGACATTCAAAGAGCAAGAAAGGAAATTGACACTTTAAGACAAAGATTGGTAGACGGCGAATTAAGTTTTGATGAAGCTGCAAGAGAATTTTCTGATGAAGAAGAAACCAAAGAAAGTGGTGGACAATTAGTCAACGACGTAACACTAGATAAAAGATTTGATTTAAGTAAGATGGACCCTGATTTGTACAATAAAATAATCAATCTTAAAGAAGGTGAAATCTCCCCAATTTACACAGAATATAACAGAAGCCAACAGCCATTTTTTAAAATCCTTACCATTACAAAACGATTGGAAGAACACAATGCAGATTTCAATGAGGATTATGCGCGTATTAGCGATTTGGCGCTAAGACAAAAAGAGATTAAAGAAATCCAGAATTGGCAAAAAATAAAAATCAAAGATACCTACATTAAAATAAGCTCAGATTATAGATCTTGTGAGTTTACCAAAGATTGGTTAAAGTAAAAGATATGTCAGACGTAAAAGGAATTGAAAGATTTGTTGAAAAACACAGATTGCTCAAAGAGGAAGTTTCAAAAGTAATAATTGGCCAAGAAGAGGTTGTTAATCAACTCCTTATCGCTATTTTTTCAGGAGGTCATGCACTTTTGATTGGTGTTCCAGGATTAGCTAAAACTTTGATGATCAATACGATATCAAAAGCTTTGGGTTTAGAGTTTAAACGAGTCCAATTTACACCAGACTTAATGCCAAGTGATATTTTAGGTTCTGAAATACTCGATGCCAACAAGCATTTTAAGTTTATAAAAGGTCCTATTTTCACCAACATATTGTTAGCTGACGAAATAAATAGAACGCCGCCGAAAACCCAATCTGCGCTTTTGGAGGCCATGCAAGAAAAGTCGGTTACGATTTCTGGGCAACACCATAAATTAAGTCAACCCTATTTTGTACTTGCAACTCAAAATCCTATTGAGCAAGAAGGAACCTATCCGCTCCCAGAGGCACAATTAGACAGGTTTATGTTCGCCATAAACTTGGAATA
This sequence comes from Bacteroidia bacterium, assembly GCA_030429455.1. Lineage (GTDB taxonomy): Bacteria > Bacteroidota > Bacteroidia > Flavobacteriales > Flavobacteriaceae > Psychroflexus. Next base: position 29,069 of record JAUIFC010000011.1, read on the forward strand.
CCCTAGTTTTGAAGAAGAAGTAGAAGTTGTAAAAAGTACGACACAACCTATCGCTTACGACATCAATCCGCTTTTCGATGCTCAAGAAATCATAGACATTCAACAACTGATTAGACGAATACCTGTAGCGGATAATGTCATCGAATACGCTGTGAAATTGGTGACAAAAACAAGACCAAATGACAAATCTGCATCAGATTTTGTCAAAGAGTATGTCGATTGGGGTGCTGGTCCAAGAGCTTCACAGAATTTAATTTTAGCCGCAAAAACCAATGCCGCGACAAAAGGAAAATTTTCTCCAGATATCGAAGATGTAAAAGCGGTTGCCTATAGTGTACTTAAACATAGAGTTATTAAAAACTATAAAGCTGAAGCTGAAGGCTATTCCATTGAAAATATCATCGAGAAATTACTCTAGTATTTTTCATTTAAGATGTTTTTTTGTTCAGATTTATTTAAAATGAAAACAAATAACTAGAGACTATCTTAAATAGAAAAATTCGATAGTAAGATATGTTCTCTTTTTTAGCTTTCAATTTGTCAATCTGATAAAAATAGAAGTTTATAATTCTGAACTTGGCATTTTTGCTTGCCAAAAAATGTTGTTTTTTACACATACGATAACGTTTGAGTAAAAGCCCTTCATATTTTCTAAAACAATATTCAATTCGTAAATTTGCATTAAGATAAATTAATCTATTGTTCAACACTTATTTGATATTCTTATGCAAACTTATACCGACTACCTTAACGAAATTGAAGACAGAAAATTAATGGGATTACATCCCAAACCAATTGACAGTGCAGAATTGTTATCTGAAATTATATCTAATATAAAAGACACCGATAATAAACAAAGAAGTCAATCTTTAGATTTCTTTATTTACAATACCCTTCCTGGCACAACGCCTGCTGCTGGGGCAAAAGCACAATTTTTAAAAGAAATAATTTTAGGAGAGTCCGAAGTTGAAGAAATATCAAGAGCCTTTGCTTTTGAACAATTATCGCACATGAAAGGCGGACCATCTGTAAAAGTGCTTTTAGACCTTGCTTTGGGATCAGAGGAGTCTATTGCTCAAGATGCTGCTAAGGTCCTAAAAACACAAGTATTTCTTTACGAAGCGGATACTGAGCGCTTAGAGTCGGCAATGAAATCAGGGCATGCTATTGCCAAATCTATTATCGAAAGCTATGCCCAAGCTGAATTTTTCACAAAACTTCCAGAAGTCCAAGAAAAAATTGATGTTGTCACCTACATCGCTGGAGTTGGCGATATTTCAACAGATTTACTATCGCCAGGAGCAGATGCACATTCTAGATCCGATAGAGAGCTTCATGGACAATGTATTTTTGAGCACAACAAAGACATGCAAAATGAAGTTCTTGCGCTTAAAGAACAACATCCTGACAAAAGAATCATGCTGATTGCAGAAAAAGGCACCATGGGTGTTGGCTCTTCTAGAATGTCTGGCGTAAACAATGTGGCGCTATGGACAGGAATTCCATCTAGTCCTTACGTTCCTTTTATCAATATTGCGCCTGTGATTGCAGGAACCAATGGTATAGCCCCTATTTTCTTAACCACTGTTGGTGTAACTGGCGGAATAGGAATCGATTTAAAAAACTGGGTTCAAAAGAAAGACGAAAACGGGAATACAATTTTAGACAAAGACGGAGAACCAGTTTTAGAAGAAGTTTATTCTGTAAGAACTGGTACTGTCCTCACCATCAATACCAAAGAGAAAAAACTATACAACGGAAAATACGAGTTAAAGGATATTTCCACCGCACTTACCCCACAGAAAATGGAATTTATAAGAGCTGGTGGATCTTATGCAGTGGTCTTTGGTAAAAAGCTACAAACCTTTGCCTGTAAAGCTTTAGGAATCGATGTGCCGCAAGTCTATGCACCTTCAAAAGAAATCACCATGGAAGGACAAGGCTTAACAGCAGTCGAAAAGATATTTAATAAAAATGCTGTTGGATCAACGCCTGGAGTTACTTTACACTCAGGTTCAAATGTTCGTGTGGAAGTCAACATTGTCGGCTCACAAGACACGACTGGCTTGATGACCTCTCAAGAATTAGAAATGATGGCAGCAACTATAATATCGCCAATTGTAGATGCAGGTTACCAGTCTGGTTGTCATACAGCTTCTGTATGGGACGATAAGTCTAAAGCCAATATCCCAAGGTTGATGAAGTTTATGAATGACTTTGGATTAATAACTGGTAGAGACCCAAAAGGACAATACCACGCCATGACCGATGTTATTCACAAAGTTTTGAATGATATCACAGTAGACGACTGGGATGTGATTATTGGTGGTGACTCACATACAAGAATGTCTAAGGGTGTCGCCTTTGGAGCAGACTCTGGAACAGTGGCTTTAGCATTGGCAACAGGCGAAGCTACCATGCCAATTCCAGAATCGGTAAAAGTAACTTTTAAAGGAAACATGAGAAGCTTCATGGACTTCCGTGATGTGGTACACGCCACACAGCAACAAATGCTGAAACAATATGGCGGGGAAAATGTTTTCCAAGGCCGTGTGATTGAAGTCCACATCGGAACATTAACTTCCGACCAAGCATTTACCTTCACCGATTGGACAGCAGAAATGAAAGCGAAAGCATCGATTTGTATTTCCGAGGAAGAAACACTTATTGAATCTTTAGAAATTGCAAGAGATCGCATCCAAATCATGATTGACAAAGGCATGGATAACGACAAGCAGGTGTTACAAGGTTTGGTTGACAAAGCCAATACACGAATTCAAGAACTTCTAACGGGTACAAGACCTGCCTTAAAACCAGATGCAAATGCCAAATACTATGCAGAAGTCGTTATCGACCTTGATGAAATTGCAGAACCAATGATTGCAGATCCAGATGTAAATAATGAGGATGTTTCTAAACGCTATACACACGATACCATTCGTCCCCTATCCTACTATGGTGGTACTAAAAAAGTTGATTTAGGATTTGTAGGGTCTTGCATGGTTCACAAAGGGGACATGAAGATTTTGGCTCAAATGCTAAAGAATATAGAAGAACAACAAGGAAAGGTTGAATTTAAAGCGCCTTTAGTTGTGGCGCCTCCAACCTATAACATCGTTGACGAATTAAAGGCGGAAGGCGATTGGGAAGTTTTACAAAAATATTCTGGATTCGAATTTGACGATAGTGCTCCTAAAGGTCTAGCAAGAACTAAATATGAAAACTTATTGTACTTAGAACGCCCAGGCTGCAATTTATGCATGGGTAATCAAGAAAAAGCTGAACCAGGCGATACAGTAATGGCTACTTCAACTCGATTATTCCAAGGAAGAGTGGTCAAAGACTCAGGAGAAAAGAAAGGAGAGTCCTTGTTATCCTCTACTCCTGTTGTCGTTTTATCAACCGTTTTAGGTCGAACACCAACAATGGAAGAATACGAAGCTGCAGTAAATGGCATTGTACTCACTAAGTTTAAACCATCACAAAAACAGCTGGTAGAAGCATAATTAATTTCAAACATAAGCTTTAAAGCCTGAGTATTAACTCAGGCTTTTTTGTTTGATTTTTAATAGGTTTATGCCATTTATAACTTGCAATTACAAATGGTATTACCCTTGTCTTATTTAGCATATAATTAAGACAATAAAATAAAAAAGATTGTAATTTTCAAACTGTATAACAATCTTAATTTTAAATTTATGGCATTCGATATTGATATGATTAAAGCTGTCTACAACAAGATGGCACAACGCGTTGATAAAGCAAGAGAAGTTACTGGAAAACCACTTACTTTATCAGAAAAAATCTTGTATTCTCACCTCACGGAAGGTGAACCGAAATCAATGTACGAAAGAGGGAAAGATTATGTTGATTTTGATCCAGATCGAATAGCTTGTCAAGATGCTACGGCACAAATGGCACTATTACAATTTATGCAAGCTGGAAAAGAAAAAGTTGCAGTACCTACCACAGTACACTGTGATCATCTTATTCAAGCAAAAAATGGTGCCGAAGTAGATTTAAAACACGCCAACAACACAAGCAGTGAAGTATTTAACTTTTTAGAATCTGTTTCGAACAAATATGGCATTGGCTTTTGGAAACCAGGAGCAGGAATTATTCACCAAGTAGTGTTAGAAAATTATGCTTTTCCTGGCGGTATGATGATAGGTACCGATTCCCACACGGTAAATGCTGGCGGATTAGGGATGGTTGCAATTGGCGTCGGTGGTGCAGATGCTGTCGATGTTATGGCTGGAATGCCTTGGGAACTTAAATTTCCAAAATTAATCGGAGTAAGACTTACTGGAAAACTATCGGGATGGACAGCTCCCAAAGATGTAATTTTAAAAGTTGCCGAAATCTTAACTGTAAAAGGTGGCACAGGAGCAATTGTTGAATATTTTGGACCTGGTGCAACATCAATGTCCTGTACTGGAAAAGGAACCATTTGTAATATGGGCGCAGAAATTGGTGCCACAACTTCTACTTTTGGCTATGACGAATCTATGGAACGCTATCTAAGAGCAACAGATAGAGCGGATGTTGCAGATGCAGCAAACGAAATAAAGTCTTACCTCACAGCCGACCCTGAAGTTTACACCAATCCAGAGGATTATTTTGATCAAGTTATAGAAATTAACTTGTCTGAATTAGGACCATTATTAAACGGTCCATTCACTCCAGATCTTTCGACCAATGTCGGTAAAGAGATGAATAATAAAGCAAAAGAAAACGACTGGCCTATGCAAGTGGAATGGGGATTAATTGGCTCGTGTACAAACTCTTCTTACGAAGATTTATCTAGGGCATCTTCTATTGCTCAACAAGCCTTAGACAAGGGACTCAAAACAAAAGCCGAATTTGGAATTAACCCTGGCTCAGAACAAGTAAGATATACAGCTGAAAGAGATGGTATTTTAGAAGTTTTTGAAAAACTAGACGCCAAGATATTTACAAATGCTTGTGGTCCTTGCATCGGTCAATGGGCAAGATATAATGATCCTAAAAATGCTCCAAAGAATAGCATTGTGCACTCATTTAATAGAAACTTTGCAAAACGAGCGGATGGCAATCCAAATACCCATGCTTTTGTCGCCTCACCAGAAATAACTGCTGCAATAGCTATCGCTGGACGTCTCGATTTTAATCCAATAACCGATAGCTTGATTAACGAAAATGGAGAAGAAGTTATGTTGGACGAACCAACAGGATGGGAACTTCCTCCAAAAGGGTTTGAGGTAAAAGAAAATGGTTATTTAGAACCTGTTGCCGATGGCAGTGCAATTTCTGTTGATGTCAGCCCTACTTCAGAAAGGCTGCAGTTGCTTACACCATTTGTACCTATTGGAGACAACATAAAAGGCGCAAAACTTCTTATTAAAGCCTTTGGCAAATGTACAACCGATCATATTTCGATGGCTGGACCATGGCTAAGGTATAGAGGTCATCTTGACAATATTGCAAATAATACCTTGATTGGTGCTGTAAACGCCTATAATAAGCAAACAAATTTTGTAAAAAATCAACTTACAGGTAAATATGGTGGTGTTCCTGATACCCAAAGAGATTACAAGAAAAATGGAGTGTATTCTGTTGTGGTTGGAGACCATAACTATGGCGAAGGTTCTTCAAGAGAACATGCCGCTATGCAACCTAGACATTTAGGCGTTGCAGCTGTCATCGTAAAGTCTTTTGCCAGAATTCACGAAACGAATCTTAAAAAGCAAGGCATGTTGGCTCTGACATTTGCAAATGAGAATGACTATGATTTAATTCAAGAAGATGATACCTTTAACTTTCTAGATTTAGATAAATTCTCAGAAGGTAATCCGCTTTCCATAGAAGTTGTTCATTCCGATGAAAGTAAAGATACTATCATTGTGAATCATACTTATAATGCACCGCAGATCGAATGGTTTAAAGAAGGCTCTGCCTTAAACCTAATTAAAAAGCAAAACAACGAATAACAATAAAACAAAATTATTTTTCGCCGCTAAAGCATTGGTTTTTAGCGGTTTTTTTGTTTTAACATTTTTTTTAAATGGTTTTTTTGTAACAAAATAAATATATGCTCGTCTTAATTACAGAACACGTGTTGAAAATATAATTGTTAATTATTTATCGAATCAAAAAAGAAAATCAAAAATAAATAAAATAACCATTAGATTTTTAAACAATAAAAAACAGAAAACCAAAACCTTTTAAAACCAAAATCATGTTTAAATTAGTATTAATATTCGCAATCGGAGCAATGTCTCAAAACCAATTAGACACAAATAGAAATGTAGAACCTGAAGTAGCAGACCTTAAAGAATGGGTTTATTGGGATGCATTTAGCAACACCTTTAATGAAACAGGCGACTACTGGAAAGCAGAATCTGCTGCCTTAGAAGCAGAAAGAGTAGCTGAGGAAAGAACTGAAATCGATGAGTTTTTGATGGAAGTTAAGCACAAAGAAGCGTCACAAAAAATATGTAAAATATAAATATTCGTAATATTTAGTTTGTTTGAGTTAATTTTAATTTTCCAAAAACCCCTTTTTCAAGGGGTTTTTACTTTACTAGAACTTTCAAACTTTTCGATTCTATTTGTGACCATATCCATAAACTGATTTAGATTATCACAGGTATTCATAGTAGAGTGATCTATAAAAATCTCCAAATCGTAAGCATTTTGAATCAACACAATAGGAAGTTCATAATTCGGTAAAAACTTTGACTTGTAGTGTTTATAGAATTCATCGGCATGAAGAAAAACCATTTGGGCATTAGACTGATTTCTAAATTTCTTCCATTTTTTCCTTTCCGCAAAAGCCCCATAGGTAAGGTCACATAGCTTGCAAGGGTAAGTCTGCGGACTTACTAATTTATGTACACAATCTTTTAATGCATTAAGCACTCCAGAATCTGCATTGTACACAAAAATCAATTTAGGAGACTTAGGCATTTTATTTTAAATTGAGTTTTTCAGCAAAATAATCGCAAAAATCTTTCATGGTTTCACTCATTTTTTCATCTTGTGTGGCTCTGAAATACGTGTCGCTCATGGTCACCAAGGTCTGGTAAAAAAACATCCTCATGTCATCTATCGGCATATCTTTGGTCCATAAGTCAATTCTCAAGCTTTCTTTGGAGACATGGTCCCACACGGATAGAAAAGCAGCTTTTGCTTCAGCATTTTGAATACCTCCATCTTCGGCACTCCAAGTGATTTTTTCTGGTATTTTATTTTCGTCTGTCGTTACAACTAAGTTGATGTTAGATGTCTTTTTACTCATTTTTTGGTTTGTATTTCGAATTATCAAATATATCCTGATAATCTAGTTTAATAATATCTTCTAGGCTTTTATTAGGGTGTTTTTCAGCATATGCTTTTACAATCTGCCAGCCTATAAACTGACCTAAGCGCGGTGGAGTTTCATTGTCTATTGCCAAATAAAATTTTGTGAAAGGTCCTTTTTCCAAAAATCGCCTCCTCAAATCGGCATCACTGCTGTACAGCAATTCTCGTTGAATGAAAAATTGCCAAATCATTATTTCTTCCCTACGAGCCCATTCTAATTGATCTTTGGAATATCCAATTAAATGTTCACTTTCAACCAAAGGCAATAACTTTTCTTTTAAGTACAACTTTTTCCCGTGATAGATCAATTGGCTCAAAAAATTCCTAGAAGTTGGATACATGATTAGCTTATTTGCATAAGCTTCGGCAATATCAGGCAGTATTTGATTTGGCTCCTGAAGTCTTGAAATGTAATCTCTAAAACCTAAATAAAATTCATGCTCTTTCCCTAAATAATTATCAAGCGAAATAAATAGTAAATCTTTGTTCAAAAGCGCCTTAGAGTTGTAATCAACATACTCTGCTAGAGTGACAACTTTTGGCAAATTTTCTTGAGGAAAATAATATTTTAAATGTTTGAAAAAAAGAAGAATATCTGCTTCATGATTATCAAAAGATGCAAATTTTGACAAAACTTCTTTCTCGACCACATTTTGCAAAGAATCATTTAATTTCCATACCCAAAGGCTATCAGGAATAGAATTTTGAAACATGAAAGGATAATTAATTTTGAGCTTTTCAAGATCTCTTTCTTTTGAATTGGCAAAAATACTATCGAATCTTATGATATCTACCTCTATGTTTAGGGCTTCAATCTCTGGATTTATGCTTTTTTCTTTATCACAGGAAAATAAAAATAGTGCAAGTAATAGACTAACAATTAGCATTTTTTTCATAAAAGCAAATTAAGGTTATAAGTTTATAACTATTTTTTTTATTTTTAATTTTAACAAATAAATAATCAGCTATCATGAAAACAGAAGCAGTCGTTCATCACATCGTAAATTGGTTAAAAGATTATGCCATAAAAAATCATCAAAAGGGCTTTGTAGTTGGGGTTTCGGGAGGAATAGATTCTGCTCTAACTTCAACGCTTTGTGCTAAAACAGATTTACCAGTATTATGTTTGGAAATGCCAATCCACCAATCTTCCAATCAAGTTTCTAGAGCATTAAACCACATAGATTGGTTACAAGACAACTTTAATAATGTCGAATTGATACAGGTAGATTTGACACCTGTTTTTGATGGTCTTCTGGATGCCTTGCCTAAAGTAAATAATGAAGAAGAGCGCTTAATGTCTCTAGCGAATACTCGTGCTCGATTACGTATGACAACACTCTATTATTTTGCTGCTTTGCAAGGACGATTGGTAGCCGGAACAGGAAATAAAGTTGAAGATTTTGGGGTCGGTTTTTACACCAAATATGGCGATGGTGGCGTAGATGTTAGCCCAATAGCTGATCTTCTTAAAACTGAAGTCTATCAATTGGCCGCTCATTTAGGCATTAATGAAGAGATACTTGTCGCTCCACCAACAGATGGTCTTTGGGGTGATAGTCGTACCGATGAAGATCAAATTGGCGCATCTTACCCAGAATTAGAATGGGCCATGCAGATGAAAGATGAAGGCAAAGGTGTAGACGACTTTGAAGGCCGACAAAAAGAGGTGTTTGAAATTTTTATGGACTACAATACCAAGAATCAGCACAAGATGGAACCAATACCGGTTTGCGAGATCCCAAAGAGTTTAAAGTAATTGCGTAATAAAAGGGTATGAAAACCTAAGGCTTTAGGCTTTTTCACTTTTGGGCTCCCGTTTATGTTTTTTCAGCTGTTGCATAAGCATCCATTCCAACTGTCCATTGGTACTGCGAAATTCGTCAGCAGCCCACTTTTCAATGGCATTTAGCATCTCTTCATTCAATCGTAATGCAAAGGCTTTCTTTTTCGGCATAATTATTTTTTAACAAATGCAGAAATACTAGAAACCAACTCTTCAGAGAGCGGAAAATCTGCAGAATAATAAGATTTTAAATTATCTTCATCTTTACCTATGTCTTTAAGTACATGGTTCATATCTTTAATAATTTTAAGCTCAGCCTTCGGATTAGCCGCGTGTAATGCTTGAGCATCACTTACTAAAACCTGTAAATCTTTTGTTCCATTGATAATTAAAACGGGAATTGTAACTGTTTGAATTACTAAAGACGGATCGTACTTTACCCATGAACGAAAAAAGGGTGTATTCTGAGGATTGAATATCGCCAATAAATTCGGATCAACCTTCTCTATACTTCCTTTTTCCATAAGCTCTTTAAAATGTGATGCTACAATATTTGCTATAGAATCGCCACTTTGTTTTTTAATCTGCTTGACCATGGTTTTATCGATAGATTCGCCTGGACCAGCGAGAGAAATATACTTATCCACATCCTGAGACAAAGCCAACATCGCCACTAAACTCCCTTGACTGTGACCAATTAAGGTAATGCTAGAAAACCTATCGTCTGTTTTAAAATGATTTATTGCCACTTTTACATCTTCAACAAAATCTAAAAATGAAATGCCCTGCATAAGAAACTTCATATTAGCCATGTTTGAGGTTCTTTTGTCATAGCGATAAAAGGCTATTTCATTTATGTTAAGCACCTCAGAAAGTTGCTTTATATAGTTTGCTTTGATCATTGCACCTTGGTTTCCATTTCTATCAACGTTTCCAGAACCATGCACAAAAATCACCAAGGGTTGTTTTTGTTTGGTTTTGGTAAAAGTTAAAGTTCCTGGTAACTGGATACTATCATTTTTTAGTTGAAGTTCTTCTGTAACAATTTCGCCTGTTTGTGCATAACTTAAAGATGAAACTATGCATACCATAATGAAGAAGTGACTTTTAAATATTTTCATTTTCAATGTTTTTGATTTTTAATGAATATGTATGCAGTACTTGAGTGGCTTGTTCTTTCATTTTAGTTCCAATAAGAATCTTTTTTCCATCCTTCAACTCAAGTTGAATTCCTATATCGCCTGATACGTTAATTGCTTCACCTTTAGACTTTTTCCAAAAGAAACCACCTTTTAAACCCCAACCACCGTATTCGGTGATGGCATCATAAGTTCTAACATATGCCTTTGATATGCTTTTCCATTCGATGGTTTTAAATGTTAAATGAATAGGAAAAAACTTGTAATGAATGCCTTGTTCATCTATACGGGTTGAAAGTTTAAAAAGAAAAAGAATCGCTGGAGCTAGAAGCAAAAGGCTAATTATAAACACAAACTCTAAAAGGGTAAATGAGGTTTTGTCTTCTATATATTCATTTACAATAATTAGTAAAGGAACTACAGTACTTATGATTAAAAGTACCAGTAACCAAGTTTGTGTAAAACGCTGATCTTCTTTAAAAACTTTCACCTTTATCTGTTTTTATCTCTTTCGAACACAATTCGTGCGGATTGCTCTGCAACATGTTTCACCACCCAACCTTCCCTTGCATATTGATTAAGCGTATCTTCCAATTTTTGATCGTTCTTAGTAAGTCCCATTTTCCAGGAGACAACTTTATATTCTTTCATTTTAATATTATTTTAGTGGTTGAGGGTTCCTGTATTTACCACTGGTGCAGTTTCTTTGTCACCACAAAGGACAACCATAAGATTACTCACCATTGCTGCCTTACGCTCTTCATCAAGATCTACAACTTGCTTTTTATTTAATTCGTCTATTGCCATTTCTACCATACTCACTGCGCCTTCTACTATTTTATGTCTAGCTGCGACTATGGCGGTTGCCTGTTGTCTTTTCAGCATGGCACTGGCTATTTCTTGAGCATATGCGAGGTATCCTATTCTAGCTTCTAACACTTCAATTCCAGCAATTGATAGTCTTTCGTCAATCTCTTTTTCAAGCGCGGCACTAACTTCGTTAACGCTGGAGCGAAGTGTGATATCTTCAGTATGACCTTCGTCTGCAAAATTGTCATAAGGATACATGCTAGCCAATTTTCTCACTGCCGCATCGGTTTGGACACGAACAAAATTTTCATAGTTGTCGACATCAAAAGCTGCTTTATATGTGTTTTGAACACGCCAAACTAAAATTGTACTGATCATCACTGGATTGCCGAGTTTGTCATTTACTTTGAGTCTTTCGCTATCAAAATTACTTGCTCGAAGCGAAATTTTCTTTTTGGTGTAGAAAGGATTTACCCAGTAAAATCCATTTTGCTTTACAGTACCTATGTACTTACCAAAAAGCAGCAGAACTCTAGACCCATTTGGCTGAACCATAATAAACCCAAACGCCAAGAACAAACTAATCACAATTCCAAAGATGAACCAAGGTGATCTTGTTAAAGGTATTGCGGCTATACAACCAAAAAACATAACTAAAAACACAAACAGCATAAGATATCCGTTTGCCGGGACGATAATTTTTTCTTCTTTCATGATTATAAAATTTGATGATTAAAATGATATTATTTTAATATCGTAAAGATATTAATTTAATTGTTAGTATGCAAATCATATTTTTTGTTACAGTTATGAAAACAAAAAAGCCAAATCGAATCGATTTGGCTTAGAGTCATAGTTTATAGATGTACTACTTAATTAAAAACAATATTTGTTTTCTTCTTTAACTTTTTCTGCGATAATATCTCGTAATTCCACTACATTAGGATAGTTCGCATATTTTGTAAAACGCTTAAGTCCCATAAGCATCATTTTTTGCTCATCGCCATCAGAAAATGAAATAATACCTTCTAAACCATTTTTCTTAACAATCTCAATGGCATTAAACAAATAAAGTTTAGCCATGGCTATTTGTTCCTTTTGAGCCTCTTCGCCAAAACGCTTGGCATTTTTCTCTGCTCTAAGAATTGCAGATTCTGCCATGTATATTTCAATTAAAATATTGGAAGCGTTAAGAAGTATTTGCTGATGTGATTCTAAATCTGTTCCATATTTTTTTGCTGCCGAACCGGCGACCATCAAAAATACTTTTTTCATTTTAGCTATCATTTCTTTTTCTTCAGCAAACAATTCAGAGTAATCTGGCACATCAAACGAAGGAATACCTAACAGCTCGTCTGCTACTGCCGTTGCAGGACCTAAAAAGTCGATATGACCTTTCATTGCCTTTTTCACCAACATCCCTACAGACAACATTCTGTTTATTTCGTTTGTCCCTTCGTAAATTCTAGCGATACGTGCATCTCTCCAAGCCGCTTCCATTGGGGTATCTTTTGAAAAACCCATTCCGCCAAAAATCTGAATCCCTTCGTCAGAACAGTTTTGAATATCTTCGGAAACTGCAACTTTAAGAATTGAGCATTCAATCGCAAACTCTTCCACACCTTTTAGTTCTGCTTCTTGATGAGAATTACCAGAAGCTACTCGAATTGCAATTCGATCTTCAATGTCTTTTGCAGCTCTGTAGCATGCTGCTTCTCCTACGTAGGCGCTTGTTGCCATTTCCGCCAATTTTTGTTTTATAGCACCAAAATCTGAAATAGGCGTATTAAATTGTTTACGCTCATTTGCATATTGCACGCCAGTCGTTGTTACCCTTTTCTGAGAATCCAAGCAAGCCGCTGCTAATTTTATACGTCCAACGTTTAAAGCGTTCATGGCAATTTTAAAACCTTCGCCTCTACCAGCCAACATATTTTCTACAGGGACTAAAGTGTCGCTAAAAAACACTTGTCTTGTAGAACTGGCATGAATTCCTAATTTATGTTCTTCTTCACCTAAAGTGATGCCATTTTCTGGATTATTTTCTACTATAAAACCGGTAATGTTTTTATCATTTTCAATTCTGGCAAACACAATAAATAAACTGCAAAACCCAGCATTTGATATCCACATTTTCTGCCCATTAATTTTGTAATGAGTACCATCTTCTGTTAATTGAGCTGTAGTTTTCCCAGAATTAGCGTCGCTACCAGCACCTGGTTCTGTTAAACAATAAGCACCAAACCATTCCCCGGTAGCCAATTTAGGCACATATTTTTGCTTTTGTTCTTCGGTTCCATACAATGTTATTGGCATAGTTCCAATGCCCGTATGAGCACCAAAAGCCGTACTAAATGAACCTGACCCACTTGACATGTATTCGCAAACCAACATCGTGGAAACAAAGCCCATGCCTAAACCGCCCATGTATTCCGATGCGGTGATGACTGTGACACCATCTGTGGTCACGGGTTCGCTGTAAACAGCTTCAGGTTTAGCCACATCTAGCAGTTTATCCATCATGCCAAACGCTGCTTCTTGATTAGGTACTGCTTCTGAGATAATTTTGTTGTAATTATTGTCTTCCATTTGTTTCCTCCAAAAATTGGGCGAGCCAACGGCATCGCCCCTACATCATGTTTGTTCTAGTTGGGTGCGGGCGGCCATGAGGGCGAAGCCGAGTAGATTGAGTCCTTGCCATTTTTCTGGGTTGGTAGCCTGTGGATCATCTTCGGCGAGACCAATGCCCCAAATTTTGTCGCGGGGGCTGGCTTCGACCAGAATGCGTTTTTTGCTGTTGAGCAGAAAGGTTTTCAGGGCTTCATTTTGCCCGAATTTGGCGATGTTGCCACGGACAACGATGTCGAAACGATGGGTTTTCCAATTTTGTTCGTCGAAGTTTTGCACCAAACGGCCGTATTGCTTCGCCGCACCGGGATGGGGAGCACTCAAGATTTTCTCTAAAGCATCAGCGTCGTTAAACAGGCGTGCTTTTTCGGCCATCATGTAATGTTCGGCGGTGAGGTAGGTGATGCCATCGATGATGAATGGCGAATCCCACCATTGACTAAAACAGCTTTTGCTTACTTGCCCATCAGGATGGGGCTGATGTCCCCAAAAGAAAATGTATTTCAGTTTTTGCCCTTTTCTAAAGGCGGTGATTAATGTCTCTTTATCGAGAATCTGGTTAGTATCGTTCATTTAGATGATTGGTCAGCGTATTTTTCGTAGGAAAAACAGCAGCAGATTGAAGAGAATGGAGATCGCGGCAAAGGTGATCAGGGCGCTGCGGGTGACGTCGGGGATGGGATGGTGCTTGATACGGCCGTTTTCCTCCACCGTCACCGCAGATGGCCGATTCCAAACAAAGCCGCCAAAGGGTGTTTGCATGGTGAAGGCCTGGGCTTGTGGGGTGATGGTTAGATCATCTACTTGCACGGGAACGCTTGATTGGGTTTCCCAACTGATTAAATCTTGCATAGTTCCTCCTGATTTAAAATTATGAATTATGAAGGATAAGGGATGAAAAGTGTTATGTGATCATCTCTACGCTCATAATCTGGGTAATCTTTGAT